>CAZMDM010000310.1:0-4405 GCA_964564775.1 uncultured Desulfonema sp.
TTGCGCCAGTAAACGGAAAAGATGCAGCGGTTATGATTGATGAAAGTAAATACACCCGACTGCTTCAGGCGTTCAGGAGCGAAAAAGCGGGGAATCGGGAGCAGATGATACAGACCCTGATGAGCGTGTCCCGCATCGGGGCGGAACAGCCTGATATTGCCGAAATTGACATCAATCCTCTGCTGATTACGCCCAAAGGCGAAGTCTGTGCAGTGGATGCGCTGATCGTGCTGGCATCGGAACAGCAGAAAGAAGTTCATCCGTCTCCGCCGGTGGAAGCCAGACGTATCGGACAAATGTTTCATCCGCGATCTGTGGCGTTTATCGGTGCATCCGCGCAGATGGGCAAATGGGGACATACTCTGATTACCAATACCATCAGCCGGGGATACGAAGGCAAAATATTTTTCGTCAATGCCAAAGGCGGAACCATTGCTGGTCGTCCGGTCTATAAAAGCGTCGCCGAAATCCCGGACAGAGTTGATCTGGCAGTGGTCAGCGTGCCGGCTTCGCAAATTATGGAACTGCTGCCCCAATTCAAAGACAAAGGCATTCACAATGCGGTGCTGATTACCTCAGGCTTCGGAGAAACCGGAACCAAAGGAAAAATTCTGGAAGAACAGTTGGTTGCCAAAGCCCGTGAATTGGATATTCTGATTTTGGGACCCAATACGATGGGAATCATCAACCCCCATATCAAATTCTACTGCACCGGCAGCCATGTCTGGCCCCGTGCCGGATCAACTTCGGTGGTGGCTCAGAGCGGCAATATGGGAACACAACTGATCGCGTTTGCCGAGCAGCAGGGCATCGGCATTCGGGGATTTTCCGGTTCGGGCAATGAGGCGATGATTACGATTGAGGATTATCTTGAGGCATTCGAAGATGATCAGCGCACCAAAATCATCATGCTGTATATCGAAAGTGTCAAAAATGGCAGAAGATTTTTCGATATTGCCAAACGGATCAGCCGAAAAAAACCGATTGTGGTCTTGAAAGGCGGGCGATCCGAAGCCGGAAACAAAGCCGCAGCCAGCCATACCGGCGCGCTGACTTCGGATATCCGGGTATTCGAGGCAGTATGCCGTCAAGCCGGAATCATCAAGGTCGAATTTCCGATGGATCTTCTGGATTTGTCTGCCGCACTCTCATCATTGCCTCTGCCCGGAGGAAAACGGGTGGCACTGATGACCCTCGGTGGCGGATGGGGAGTCGTAGGCTCGGATTTATGCGCGGAATACGGGCTTGAAGTTCCCGAACTGACTCCTGAAATCGTCAGAAATATCGATAAAGTGCTGCCGCCGTATTGGAGCAAGTCCAACCCTGTTGATATCGTAGGACAAAATGACAATACCATTCCGATAGTTGTACTTGAAGAGCTGATGAAATGGGATGGATGCGACGCTGTGATCAATCTGGGAATCATCGGCAGAAAAAATCTTCTGGGAAGAATGGTGGATTCGGTTCTGAAATCCGATCCGACTTACTCGCGGGAATTTTTGCAGCAGGTGAAAGATGAATTTGTCAGATTCGAAATGGACTATCTGAAGTTCATTGTCGAAATGATGGAAAAATACCAAAAACCGGTATTCTGTGTAGGAATTCTGACTTCTGATGAGGATCAGACGATTTACAGAATCGAAGGAAGTCATCTGAAAGGCGTGGTATATGAAACGCCGGAGCGGGCAATCAAAGCGCTTGCAAAAATGTATGAATATCAGAAGTATGTCAGGAGGTGTTAGGTGTATAAACGCGGGAGTGCGAAAGGCATTTTTTTGCGCTCCCGAACCGATATTTCAGGATCGCTTTTCTTCCGACAAAGACAACTCCCATGCTTTGGCATGTTTCAAAAACACATACCATGCGGAATTGACAGCGATAATCAATCCCGGAATACCATCCAGAATGCCCAGTTTCCAGACATAGCACTCCAGAAATTTGCCGATGGCATGAATCACTCCCGCAAGCATGAATCCTCTGCCCGCTGCTCCCCGATTTTTTGCATAAATATCGGAAAATTTGTTGCTCGTAACCACATGATCCCAGATTCCCCGATAAGTATAATGATACAGAGGATGCCTCAGTTGTCCGATTTTTCCCTGTACATTCAGATATTCATGCAGCTCACCTTCCCATTCTCCGCAATCTCTGCGTACCAGCCGCACTTTCCGGTCCGGATACCATCCGCTGTGGCGAATCCATCGTCCCAGATACCACGCAAGTCTGGGCATGGAAAACGCGGCAGTTTCCTGCGGAGCAGTTTCGATGGCATTTCGGATTTCCATAGCCAGTTCTTCGGAAACCGCTTCATCCGCATCCAGATGCAGAATCCAATCCGAATGGGTCTGATCTGCCGCAAAATTTCTCTGACGCGCATATCCGAGCCATTTGTTGTAAATCACTGTTGCTCCGAAGGATTTGCAGATTTCCTGCGTGCCATCGGTGCTGCCCGAATCCACGACAATCAACTCATCGGCAAACGCGACACTTTTCAGCAAATTTTTAATTCTGTCTGCTTCATTTACTGCAATTACGGCAATGCTGAGGGTTTGTTGTTTTTCAGTCATCTTAATCCTGCGAATCTCGGTTCAGACGATCAATAATAAAATTTTCGAATGCCGCCATATCGTTTCCAAATGAAATCTCAATCCCAATAATTCCGACTTCGAATGGAAATTTTTCCAAGCGATCTGATATTCTTGCATAATCTTTTTCAGTCATTACCAGCATATCTGCCGAAACATTCTTTGCGGATTCGAAAATCCGATTCAGATCATCGTCAGAATACGCATAATGATCTGGGAATTTTTCAAATCCTGCAAGTTCACAATCAAAGTTATTAAGTGTATCTATAAAATCATCATTGTTCGCAATGCCGGAAAATGCAAAAATTTTCTTTCCGGCAATATTTTTTCCCCGAAGATACGGAACATGAGCGGTCCTGAATACCGGACGATTCTCAGGCAACACTCGATTTTGCACTTTGCGCTTTGCACTTTGCACTCGTGTGAAAATAAACGCATCTGCCCGCGACAGCGCGGATAACGGCTCCCTCAACATGCCTTTAGGGAGCAGATGTCCGTTATCAAAAGGTTTTCGGCTGTCCAAGAGCAGCAGATCAATATCCCGATGCAGTTTAAGATGCTGAAATCCGTCATCCAGAAGAATTACATCCGGCTTGAATTCCGCGATTGCCAATGTTCCCATCTGAAAACGATTTTTTCCCACCAAAACCGGAACATCGGGCAATGCCATTGCCATCATCAGAGGTTCATCACCGGATTGGCACACATTCATCAGGATATTTCTGCCATTGCTGACGATACCGCCGCTTTTTTCTGCTTCTCCTTTATAGCCCCGACTGAGAATTATCGGACGATAACCAAGTTTTTTCAGAAGCTTTGCCAGATAAATCGTCATGGGCGTTTTGCCGGTGCCGCCTGCAGTGATATTGCCTACGGAAATCACTTTGCAGGGCAGTTTCCGGGTTTTGACAAGATCGGATTTGTATAAATCTGCTCTGAGACTGACCGCAGCACTGTAAATCAGCGACAGTCCGTGTATGATAGTGTCTCGGATTGTCATGTCTTCAGAATTTAAGCAGGCTCATCAGCATTCGCGTTCCCACGATAAAAAGCAGTATCGCGAATACCCGTTTGAGTTTCGATACCGGCAGCGCGTGTGCCAGACGCACGCCCAGCGGAGCAGTCAGAACACTTGCACAGACAATGCAGATCAGGGCAGGCAGATAAATATACCCCAGAGAGTATTGCGGCAGATGAACGGCTTTCAATCCGTTGACGATATAGCCGACTGTTCCGGCAATCGCAATCGGAAACCCGATAGCTGCGGATGTGCCGATGGCGTGATGCACTGCCAGATTGCACCAGATCATAAACGGCACAGATAATGTTCCGCCGCCAATGCCCACCAGACTGGAAACAATGCCGATAACACTGCCGACACCGAACATTCCCGCGGGACCAGGCAAATCCCGTGAAGATTTCGGTTTTTTGTCTATCAGCATCTGTGTTCCGACATAATACAGAAACACAACAAAAAAAACTTTGAGAAAGTCGGTTGACATCAGCGAGGCAATATACGTTCCGAAAAAAGTTCCTGCAAGAATCCCCCAAACAATACGCCGAACCACTGTCCAATGCACGGCTCCGCGTTTGTGATGCGCCATAAAACTGGATACAGAGGTAAAAATAATGCTCGCCATCGAGGTTCCCAACGCAATGTGCATGATATGTTCATTGGGAATCTGCTGCCGGGTAAAACAGAATACCAGCATGGGAACAATGACCAACCCCCCACCGATGCCCAAAAGCCCTGCCAGAATTCCCGCAATGATGCCCACGACCAGATATGTCAGAATAATTGTCAACATAATATTTATAAT
>CAZMDM010000311.1:0-8688 GCA_964564775.1 uncultured Desulfonema sp.
GCTGGTCAATCTTACCGGCGAATTGTTCATTGCCCTGAGCGCGTTTGACCAGAAAATGGATTTTCTGACCGAAGCCATTGCGGAGTTGGAACTTTCCCGAAGCCGTCTCAAAGACATTGCGCGGGACATGGAAGTCGGCTATGAAGTCAAAGCTTTGGAACGGCGTTTGGAGGTGAGAACCTCTGATTACGCTGACACAGCCCTGTTTTTCTCTGGAGAAAAGGCAGATGAAAGTGCTGAAACATTTGAGGATTTCGATGCTTTGGAATTGGATCGCTATTCTGAACTGAGTCTGATTATTCGAATGCTCAATGAATCCGCAATCGACATCGGCGCGATTTATTCCCATCTTTCCAATTTATTCACGGATTTTGACGGGCATATCAACCGCCAGCGCGTACTGCTCAGCGAGCTTCAGGATAAAATGATGCGGGTCCGCATGGTGCCGATGTCTCTGATTACCAACAAACTTCGGCGCATTGTCCGAGAAGTGGCGGGCAAGCTGGGCAAGAAAATCCGACTGGTGATTTCCGGAGCAGATATCGAGTTAGACAGACTGATTTGGGAAAAAATCACGGATCCGCTCATGCATCTGCTCAGAAACGCTGCAGATCACGGCATCGAGGCTCCGGCATTGCGCCAGACAATGGGAAAGCCCTCGGTAGCAACCATCCGTCTGTCTGCTTCCCGTGAAGGAAATCAGGTGGTTATCCGTGTCAGCGATGACGGATCAGGGCTGAATTATGATATGATTCGGGAGATGATCCGAAAAGCAGGTTTGTCGGATCATGTCGAAAACTTAAGCGAAGAAGAACTGACCTCGTTTATTTTTCGTCCCGGATTCAGCACCCGCAGCAAAATCAGCGAGGTATCGGGGCGCGGCGTGGGAATGGATGTGGTTCGGGAAAATGTGCAGGAACTCAAAGGCACGATCCGGGTTTCGTCATGGAAAGGCAAGGGAACTCAATTTACGATCCGCATTCCTCTGACGCTTGCGGCAGTGCGGGCATTGCTTCTGACCAACGGCGGACAGGTATTTGCGATTGCTTTGAACGAAATCGGCGAAATCATGCGGCTCGATCCGGCTCATATTACGCATGAGCCGGAAGACGCGGCAAATATCGGCGGCAAAGTCCTGCCATTGTATTATCTGAGCAGACTTCTGAATATGGGAGACACTGCAAGTTCCGAAATCCGTAATTATCATGAACACCCGATTGTGCTGGTGGTTCATGCAGGCGGCAGAAAAGCAGCGCTCATCATCGATGCGATTGTGGGGCAAAGAGAAATTGTCATCAAAAGCACCGGCTCGCATCTTCGCCATGTCAAAGGTATTTCCGGCGCAACGATTATGGGCGATGGCAGCGTGGTGCCGATTCTCAATCTGGAGGAACTGATCTGGGGTAAATCACTCGCACCGGAAATTATGCCGATATTAGGCAGTAGTATTGATCCTGATAAGCCATTGGAAGTACTGGTGATCGATGATTCGGTAAGTATCCGTCAGGTCGTGTCCCGGCTGATCGAAGATCAGGGATGGAAGGCGCATACGGCAAAAGATGGCTTGGATGCTCTGGAGCGGCTGAGAGAAATCCGTCCTGATATCATTGTTCTGGACATCGAAATGCCCCGTATGAACGGCTATGAATTGTTAAGTGCAATCAAAGCAGACCCGACCTACGGCAATATCCCCGTGGTCATGCTGACTTCCCGAACCACTGCCAAGCATCGTGAAAAAGCATTGGCTCTGGGCGCGAAGGGGTTTACAGTCAAACCCTACAACAAAGACGAATTTGTCAATATTATCCTCAAGCTGACGGATCGTTAAACAACTCCCGTAGTGAACGCTGCCGTATAGTATTTCGGAGAGCAATGTGAAAATAATCATTGAAAAACAATTGTCTTTGTGCTAACAGGCTCAAACGTTTAGCCATTATTTATTCAAAACAAGGAGGTTTTTCATGCGAAAGGTTTTGTGGTGTACGATTCTTGGTCTGGCAGCAGTATGGTGTTTCAGTCCCTGTGCGTGGAGCGCTGAAAAGGTGCTCAAAGTCGGCTTCAATATTCCGATGACCGGCGATATTCCCAAAGTCGGCGAAGGCTCCAAATTTGCTGCCGAGATGCTGAAAGAGCAGGTCAACGGAGCAGGCGGCATCAAAGTCGGCAACGATACTTACAAACTGGAATTCATTTACGAAGATAACGAATCCAAAGCAGAATCCGCTACGGCTGCGGCATTGAAGCTGATTACCAAAGACAATGTGCTTGCCATTATCGGACCTCAGGCAAGCAAACAGGCGATTCCCGGCGGGCAGGTCTGCAATGACAACAAAACGCCCATGATTTCCGGCTGGTCAACCAATCCTCAGACCACCAAAGACCGTCCTTATGTGTTCAGAGCCTGTTTTCTGGATCCCTTTCAGGGACCGGTCGCGGCAAATTTTGTAACTCAGGAATTCAAGGCAAAAAAGGCAGCCGTGTTGTATGACATTGCCAGCGATTATCCCAAAGGTCTTGCGGAATATTTCAAAGAAGCATTCGAAAAAATTCACGGCAAAGATTCGGTCGTTGCATTTGAAACCTTCACCACCAAAGATACGGATTTCAGCGCACAGCTGACCAAAATCGTCAAATCGGGCGCAGATGTATTGTTTCTTCCCCAGTATTATTCGGAAGTGGCACTGATTGTCAAACAGGCACATGAGCAGGGATGGAAAAAACCCATCATGGGCAGTGACAGTTGGGGGTCTGCCGAACTGATGACACTTTGCGGCGATGACTGCAAAGGTCTGTTTTTCAGCACGCATTATGCGGCTGCCGGAGCAAAAGGCGCGACCAAAGAGTTTATCGACAAATACAATGCCAAATACAAATACATCCCGGATGATGTGGCGGCTCTGACATGGGACTCGGTCAATCTGCTACTGACTGCGGTGAAAAATACCGGCGGACTGAGCGGTGATCTTCAGAAAGATCGGGATGCGATCAAAGATCAGTTGGCAAAAGTCAAAGATTTCGAAGGAATTACCGGGAAGATGACCTTCAATCAGAAGGGGGATCCGACCAAGTGCGCGGTGATTGTCAAAATCAGCGACAAAGGCGAATTCGAATTTTATCAGTCCGTGTGTCCGTAAATATTGCATTTTCAACCGAGCGATAAAACGCCCGGCTATGAGCAGAAGTCTGCTCAAGCATGCATGAGCTTTCCGCCCGGAAATTCATTTCGGGGCGTAAAAACGGACTTTGGAAATAAATCTGCTGTATAGCAATCCTATTCGGAGTGGATAGAAAATATGCTCACAATGGGATTGCTATTCTTTTCTTCGGGTATTGCACCTTGCCTCACGCAGGAAAACACTTTTTCATCAGCAGCTTCCGAATGCAAGCATCGAATTTCGCAAACGCTTTATCCCAATTCCACTTTTCCCGGACATATTCAACCGCGTTCCGGGACAGGCGCTCTCTCAGTGCCTCGGATTCCGTTAGCATCAGGATTGCCTCAGCCAATTCTTCTTCGTCTCTGTCTACCAGAATGCCGGTTTCGCCGTCAACGATGCTTTCTCTGAGTCCGGCTTCTCTTACGCCGATCACCGGTGTTCCGCAGGACATGCTTTCCAACGCCACGAGTCCGAAAGGCTCCATCATCGGCGCAAACACCACAGCAGTCGCCTCATTGTAAAGCCGGATCAGTTCGTCATCGCTGATATTTTCGACAATCGAAAGCCTGACTTTTTTTTCTTTGGCAGATGCCACAAGCTCGTTGTAAATTCTGGGCTGTCTTCGCCCCGCGACAAGGGTCAGAGAGGGACGTTTATCATCGGGAATCCTTGCCAATGCCCGAACAATATAATCGAATCCTTTGTTTTCTTCGATGCCGCCGACCGACATGACATACGGTTTCCGCTTCAGATTCAAATGCTTGAAGCGAGAGATATCCACGCCGGGATAAATCACTTTTGCCAGAACACCATAGACTTTGTAGATATATTCTCTGGTGTAATACGAATTGCTCAGCACCAGTGAAGCATGTTGAACGTTAATTTTGCTGACATGAGCCGTGATGAGATTGTCCGTGTGATATAGAAATGCGGAAATTTTTTTATAGATTCTGACAAACCAAGGCTGATCCGGTGAAGATACGAATCTGCTTGCCATAAATCGGATTGGCTCATACGCTTCCCGTTTGGGATGATGCAGATAAATCACCGAAGGCATTTTCAAATATCGCAGATGATAGGACACTCTCAGCAGATTGCAGACATCCAGAAATGCGAAATCATATTCCCGATCATTGATGTCAAGGCAGATTTTTTCGGAAACAGCTTTCAACTGTCTAAGATAAAACAGTTTTCTGACAGGATTGACAAGCAGGGAAATGATATAGGGGCTGATGCTCGTATCTTTGAACTGCTCAAGCGGATAAGTATAAATATTGCTTACATATTCTGTAAATGGAAAACGCTGAATCGGCGTTCCCGATAAATGATACAGGTCCACCTCATGCCCGGATTGTGCCAGATGCCGGATAAATTCGAAAAATACCCGTCTTGCGCCGCTGCCATCCATTGAATTGGTATATGCTGCGATTTTCATGGTTTCGGCTCCGAGGTACTGAGTAAGTTTTCACTGTTGTAGAATCGTCTTAAATTTTTAAAAAATAAGTCCATGACCTGCTGCACGGAGTCGTGCGAATAATATGCGCTGAAACTGGTGATGAGAAGATTCGGCAGATCATAAAACCGACTGTTTTTGGCAATAGGCTTTTCATCTTGAAACACATCAATGTAGGCTGCGCGTATGGTTGAACTTTTCAATGCGTTATACAAGGCATCTTCGTCAATCACTGCGCCTCGGCAGATATTGATCAGACATGAAGACGGTTTCATCAGTCTAAACTCTTTTTCTCCGATCAGGTGATGCGTTTTGGGCGTCAGAGGCACAGACAGCACAATATAATCGCATTCTTTCAGCAGACGCGGCAGTTCTTCTGGCGGAAACACTTTATCTGCAACATCGGAAGGAGCAATATTCTGACGCATTGCCCAGACTTCCATACCGACTGCTCTGCCGAGTTTGGCAATTTCCGTACCAATGCTTCCCAACCCGATAACGCCGAGCTTTGCCCCGCGAATCTGCTGAGACGGAAGGCTTTTCCAAATCCGGCTGCGGGTCTGAAGCGTATGCTGGCTCACATTTTTGGCTGAAGCAAAGATCATGCCCATGACAAATTCAGCAATGCGGCGGCTGTGAACGCCTTTGGAACTGCTCAATAACGCGCCATAGGGAAGTTTCGGAATTTTATCAACGCCAGTGGGAATCGAATGTACCCACTGAGGCTGAATTTCCGCAATCAACTGCTTTGCAACATCGGTTCCGACTCCCGGCGGAAAGAGCAGAATATTGCTCACATCGGAATCGAGCGGTATTGCCTTTGTCCATGTCAGAACCTGCTTTTCGGCAATTGGATCGAGATCTTTTGCCAAAGCCTCATAAACTGAAAACGGAAGAATCCGGCGCAATAAACCTCTCAGTTTTCGGGCAAGCGGATACCGTTCTCCGATGGAAAATATGGCAATTTGGGCATCAGGACAGATTTCGGCAATCCTGTTCAGGTTGTATGGTGTGGCATAGTGCTGTTCCAATGTAATCCGAATCTGTTTCATAGATTATCCTTCCCCGATCAGATCCATGACTGCCTGAATCAGAGAGTTATCATCGAAACTTCTTTTCCGCAGATAATAGTTCGCTCCTGCCTCAAGCCCTTTCAGACGATCATCTTCGGTATCTTTGTAAGATACGATCACCACCGGCACAGATTTGAACCGGGGGTCCTGACGAACCCGTCTAACCAGTTCGATTCCGTTCATTCTCGGCATATCAATATCCGATAAAATCATGTCGTAATCGGCAAGATTCATCAGACGCCACGCGTCCATGCCATCCACAGCAGTTTCGACATGATATCCTTTGTTTTCTAGCAGACTGCGTTCTTTCTCCCGAACCGTGATGGAATCGTCCGCCACCAAAATTCGCTTGCGTCGGGCAGTTTCTTCCTTTGCAGGAGCAATCATTCTGGCGAGCGACTGCTTTTTGTCCGAGAGATTATCCACAGAGCGAATTAAGTCTTCCACATCGAAAATCAGTACCGGAGTTCCGTCCATCATTACTGCGACTGCGCTCAGGTTCGGAACCTTGCCCAATCGTGCGTCCAAAGGTCTGACCACTAGATCGCATTCTCCTATAAATTTATCCACCACCAGTCCGTAGGTATGCGTACGGTCGGTGATGATCACCACATTGAATTCCTGCAAGCTTTTCTGCTCAGAGCCGATATCCAGAACATCCCGGATCGCGATCAGGGAAATATTGAGGCTGTCTGATTTGAAATATTGGCGGTCTTCGACAGTTCGGACATCGTTTCGGCTAATTTTCATGCAGCGCTCGATGCGGGCAAGCGGAAAGGCATAGGGTTCTCCGTCAATTTCTACCAGAAATGTGCGGATCACCGACAGCGTAAGCGGCAATTCCATCTGAAAGATCATTCCCTTGCCGGGTTCGGAGATCGCCCTGACCGTGCCGCCAGCTTCATGTGCCATCGTATGCACCACATCCAAGCCCACACCCCGCCCGGAAATTTCCGTAAGCTGTTCCGCAGTGGTAAAGCCCGGCAGAAACAGAAACTCGGTCAGTTCGCTGTTGCGGAGCTTATCTGCCATATCGGGATTGACCAAGCCCTGCTCGATGATCTTTCTGCGGATCAGTGATGGATCAATACCTCGCCCGTCATCGGATACGGTAATCATCAGCATTCCCGCCCGGTGCATAGCTTCCAGCTTCACCACACCGACCTCCGATTTTCCTGCGGCAATCCGTTCCTGCGGGGTTTCGATGCCATGATCTATGGCATTTCTAAGCAGATGCGACAGCGGAGCGTCCAGTTTTTCCAAAATATCTCGATCCACTTCGGTGGTTTCTCCGCTCATAGTGAACTGAACCTTTTTGTCGAGTTCACGTGCCAGATCCCGAACCATGCGGGGAAAGCCTCGTATGCCTTCGGAAAACGGACACATCCGAACCCCGACCATTTCATGGTACAGGCGATCCGACAAAGATGCGGAGCGATTGGCAAACATATCCAGACGATTGAGACGATCCACCAGCCTGCGATGACAGTCTCCGGCTTTTTCTTTTGCCAGCACCGCAAGTTTGTGCGCCTGACCTCCGATCTTTCCCTGCGCCAGAAGTTTTTCCAGCCGATCAGTATACATCATCAGGGTCTGCTGATCTTTTTTCAGCATCATCAGCGCATCGAAAAACGAAGGTAGCCATTGGGAACTGACCACCACTTCTCCGGCAAGTCCCATGAGTCGCTCGATTTTTCCGGCACCAACTCGGACCATCCGTTCTTTATCCGGCGCACCCATACTGACCTGAGATTGAAGTTGGGATTGAATGGGTTCAAAAGATTTCACAGGCTCAGAAATTCTGAGAGGTTTCGGCGCGGGAGAGGCTCTGAATTCACCGCTCGATATCGAGGCAATGGCAGACAAAAGATACTCTGCCTGATCTTCGCTCCATTCTTTTTTGCCTGAAATCGCATTGTCCGCGATCTGTCCCAGCAGATCCACCGCTTTCAGGAAGATGTCGATGTGCGCGGGCTGAAGCGTGATACTGCTTTCCCGTATCGCCACAAAGCAATCTTCCATACCATGCGCGAGTCTGACTGCTGTGTTCAGTTCCACGATTCTGGCTCCACCTTTGACCGAGTGAGCAGCACGCATCAACGCTTCGATATGCCCGTCAACGGCTTTGGGGTCATTCTCAATGGCAAGCAAGCCCTGGGTCAGAACAGCAGAATGCGCTTCCACTTCAGAGCGGAAAAGTTCCAATAGCGATCTGTCTGCAATAGCATCCATGCAAAAAGTGTAAAATGCAGGATCAGAATTGTAAAGCAAAATTATACGGGAATGCCATAAATCTTTGTTTATAACGGCTCTTATCTTGTAAAGCCCTGATTTTTCATATTGACAAAATCCGATTTACACCCTATACGAAATCAGGATGTTCCATGTTAATCAGGTACACCTCAGCTATCGCGGAAAGCGTAACGTGACAAGACAGATGTCTGAAGAGGCACTTGCTTATCTTCTTCGAAGGCTAAGATGTAGCTATATCCGGCTGTCAAACCGGATACAAAACCGGCATTCGCTATGCCGAGGAGGAATTTATGAATATTTTTGTGGGAAGCTTGTCACACGAGGTTACAGATGAAGATCTGCTGGAACTTTTCGCAGCTTTCGGAGAAGTAACGTCTGCTACGGTCGTGAAAGATAAATTCAGCGGACAGTCCAGAGGATTTGGATTTGTGGAGATGTCTCCCAAAGCAGCAGCCATAGCAGCGATTACAGCGCTGAATGGCAAAGAATTCAAAGGTCGGACATTGACGGTGAATGAAGCCCGTCCTCGCACAGATAACCGCGACAGTGGGCGAAGACGCACTCACAGCGGAGGCGGAGGCAGCAGAAGAGGGCAACGCCGATAAACACCGATTGAAATCCGAGCCTTCGTCTCATTGCCGTATTCAAGATGAGAACGCAGGTGCGGATTTCATCCTTTAATCCTTTTCATATTCTTCAATCCTGATTCAGGAACTGGTAGTTTATAGAATTTATTCTAATCATATCAGAA
>CAZMDM010000312.1:0-3972 GCA_964564775.1 uncultured Desulfonema sp.
TATTTAAAAAACCCGCAAGCTCTTAAACGATTCAATTCTGCTTCTGAAGCTCGGAGATGCAATACGCGTGAATCTTCGTTTGCAAATTCGATATTAATCCGCAATGTTTTTGCACATATTTCCGAATCAAGCCTGTCTGCCCATTCGATTGCCGCAACACTGTGTTCATCCAGCATGTCGTAAAGCCCGATATCCTCGAAATCAACTGTGTTTTCAAGACGATACAGATCAACATGAAAAAAAAGATATTTTCCAGGGTATTCGTTAATCAGCGTATAGGTCGGACTGGTGATCGGGTATTGGTCAGGAACTCCCAGACCTCTGGCAAGCCCTTTGACAAACGCGGTTTTTCCTGCGCCCAGATCGCCGGTCAGGGCAATGATGGTTCCGGGCAAGATATTTTCGCCGATGGCTTTTCCCAGCGAAAAGGTAATATCGGGACTGATACTGAGGATAGAAATCTGATTTTGTTTATTCATGGCTTACAGTGTACAATTTTGCCGAAAATCTTCAAGCAATTTTTAAAAAATTTCCAATCTTTCTTAATACACGAGCTTGTCCGATATATCAGGATCCCTTTCTTTTCTGAACAACTACGATACTGAAATTTCCGATATTTTCGGCTGATTGAAAAAAAGTCTATTGACTTACGCTTTAAAAACGGCAATTGTAAAGGAATGCAATCTTATGTTCGAGCGGCAGGAAAAGGGGTATGCAGAAAAAATCTCTTTCAAATAAAAAGAAATATATCATTGCTTCCGTCATTGTCCTGATAATCGTGGCTGGGGCTGTGTATTGGAAGTTTTTCTGGCAAAGTAGGAAATCCATCCAGATGATCAGGGAAGACAGTGAACCGATCCACATCGCGATGGTCGGTCCCCTGAGCGGGTCCGGAGCTTATGTCGGAAAATCCTTCAAACAGGGGATTCAGCTTTATCTGGATACGGTCAATGAAAAAGGCGGGATCAACGGACGGCGGATCATTTTGGATGAGTTCGATGATGCAAACGATTCCCAAAAAGCCAAAGAGATGGCTCAGAAAATCGTGGAACAGAATCAGGCGATTGCGGTTATCGGTCATCATTTCAGCAGTTGCTCCATCAGCGCGGGAGAAGTGTATAAAACCTACGGTATTCCTGCAATTACTCCTGCTTCGACCAACAACAAAGTAACCAAAGGAAATCCATGGTATTTCAGAGCCATTTTCAATGATGAGCTTCAGGGGCGCTTTTTAGCCAATTATGCTGAAAAAGTTCTGAAACTCAGAAAAATCAGCATAGTGATGGATTCCGGTCCCTACGGATCATATCTTGCCGAGATTTTCGAGCAGACAGCAAAAGACCTCGGAGTCGAGATCCGATACAAATGGAGGATAGATACAAAAGACAGAGAGGATAAAGATATTGATTCCCAAATAAAAGAAATCATAAGGCAGATCAGAGCAAAAGGGGATGTCGGTGCCCTGTTTCTGCCTGTACAGTTCAGCGAGGGAGTCAGAATCCTGGTTAGTCTCAAAGATACTCCGTCATCCAGAGACAGCGGAAAAATCACCATTCTTGCACCGGATTCTTTCACCACCGAAGCGTTTCAGAAAAGCTTCGCGGATTTCCCGAAAGAACGGCAGCAGCTTGGCTATTATACAGACGGTATTTATGTGGCTACTCCGCTGCTTTTTGATACAACCAATGAAAAAGGGCAGAAATTCAAGGAAGCTTTTCAGAAAAAATATAGTAATGAAAAGCTCGGATGGCATGCTGCGTTTGCTTACGACAGTACGATGCTGATTGTCGAAGCCATAAGACATTCGGGTGTCAAAGGCTTGAAGCAGACGATTAAAGATGATAGATCCCATGTCAGAGATTATCTTGCCGGTATGAATACGACCACAACAGCGCTCGAAGGGGTTACCGGATATAATTATTTCGATAAACAGAATGATTCTCAAAAACCTGTATATATGGGGATTTATCGAAAACGTGAAATCGTATCTTCTCTGATTCAGTTTCAGACCGTAGCTGCTCAGGATGTTGATGCAATAGATTCGGACAAAAAAAAGGAATGGGTGGCGGTATTTGACGGCAAGGATATGTATCAGACCAATGTCATTTATACCGGTATCGAGATCAAGGAAATTTCAGAATTGGATGTACTGAATCTGCACTGTGTAATCGATTTTTTTATATGGTTCAGATATCAGGGAACTCTTGATGTCGGTAAAATCGAATTTATCAATGTATCCGAAGAAATCAAAATGGGTAATGAACAGCTCGTGCATAACAAAATCATAGATCAGCTCGGTTACAGGCTGTACCATGTAAAAGGAAAATTCAAGGCAGATTTTCTTCCGAGTGAGACAGCCTATAATCAGCATGTACTGGGCATAAGTTTCAGACATCCCGATCTGGACAGGAACAATCTGATTTATGTCAAAGATGTTCTCGGTATGGGAACATCCAGTGATGAGGTGATTCGTGAAAGGATGATTGCTTCGAATGCACTTAATCCTTCGTCGGGCTGGCAAATCAGCAAAGTTCTGTTTTTTCAGGATGTGGTTCGTCAAAGCTCCAAAGGAGACCCGGATTATCTTAATGTTCAGCAGGGAACTGTGGAATTTTCACGCTTCAACGCGGGCATTGTCATCAATGAAAACAAGTTCAGTGTCCGCTCGGTCATTCCCAGAAATTACATAAATTACATCGGTATCACCAGCTTTCTCATGCTGTTCGTGATTTTTCTGATCGGCGATACCAAGCGAATGCAGCCCCATTTCAAAATGATATGGATGTTTCAATCTGCGTTCACATTGTTATTTCTCTTAGCCGGAGAAGTCATTATTACGGACTGGGTTGCCAGTAAAAGGAATCTGTATGTCGAACCGACAGTCATCACCTTCAATATTCTCTGGTGGATGGTTCCTGCGGTACTGACAACGCGGGGTATTGAAAAATTCGTGTGGAAACCTTTGGAAGAAAAGACCGGACGAGCGGTTCCGAATGTGATCCGCAGATTTCTGCATCTGATTATTTACATACTGGTATTTTTTGGAATTATCGCTTTTGTATTCAATCAGAGGCTCACCAGTCTTCTGGCAACTTCCGGTGTGCTTGCCATGATTATCGGTCTGGCGCTTCAGATCAATATTGCCAATATTTTCTCAGGAATTGTCATCAATATTGAGCGTCCTTTCAGAATCGGGGATTGGGTCAAAATCGGCAATTTTCCCGAAGGCAAGATTGTGGATATCAACTGGCGTACCACCAAAATCCAGACCCGGGACGATACGATGCTCAGTATTCCCAACAGTCAGGCATCCGAAGCTCAGGTCGAGAATTTCAGCTTCCCGAATCCCGGATACTGGCAATATATTACGCTGCATGTGGATCCGATTCATCCGCCGGACAGAGTCAAAAAAATTCTGCTGGATGCGGCATTGTCTTCCAAATTCGTCTCAAAAGACCCCGCACCGTTCACCCGATTTCTGGGAATGACAGCAGGAATTACCAGCCAAAGCCAGTCTTATGCTGCCAACTATCTGATCTGCATTTTCGTTCCCGATTACGGCAAGAAGTTTGCGTATAACGAAGATGTGTGGATGAATCTGTGGAAGCATCTGAGACGCGCGGGAATCAGAGTGGTACTGCCGCGTCAGGAAACACACTTCTTCTTGGAAGGTGTCAAACGCAAGCCTGAAAGAATCGGAAAAACTCTGATGATGCTTCAGGAACTGGAAATTTTCAGACCCTTTTCCACTGACGCCAAAATTTATCTCAGTAAAAAAGTCCGTCAGCATCATTATCTGCCGGGAGAAACCATTGTTCAGCAGGGTGATAAAGGCAAGTCTCTGTTTATTATCGAAGAAGGCGTTGTGGGTGTATGGGTGAAATTCGATGACAATCCCGAAAATCCGCTGGGTGTGGAAGTGGCAAGAATGGGCGCAGGTAATTTCTTCGGAGAAATGGCGCTTCTGACCGG
>CAZMDM010000313.1:0-1701 GCA_964564775.1 uncultured Desulfonema sp.
ACCGCGAAGCGAACTATACCGAAGTGGAGGGTCAGTAATCCTGCACCCATTGATCTCGTTAGGCGGAAGTCCTAACTCCTGCAAAATAACCATGATCAAAGAATCGACCGCAGCGCGTCAACATGTGTGTAATTATCCGGGCGTGACGGTAGAAAGAAAAGAAGTCAGATGTTTGTATATCGTCTGGAGGATGCGGAGTACCGATCTTCCCGGAACTTATTCTCTGACCGCGTATTCGATGGAAGAAGTGGTTGCCAGAGATTTTCTGGTCAATGAATCGCCGGATGTAACGATCAATATTGTGGATGCCTCCAATCTGGAACGCAATCTGTATCTGACCATTCAGATGCTCGAACTCGGCGTCCCGGTCTGTATTGCCCTGAATATGATGGATTTGGCAAAAGACCGAGGCTTGGAAATCAATGCGGACAAGCTTTCAAGACTTCTGGATGTTCCGGTAGTTCCGATCATTGCCCGAAACGGACTGGGCAAACAAGAACTGATGGATACTGCCGGTGCATTGGCTGCCCAAAAGAAAAGAAGAGCGCCGCTGGTCATTTCTTACGGACAGGAAACAGACCGCACGATTGCCGAAATGGAAAAAGCCATCTGCGCGGAAAATTTTATGATTGACGTGTATCCTTCGCGCTGGATTGCAGTCAAGTATCTGGAAAAAGATGAGCAGATTTTGGCAAAGGGACGGGACAGAAATAAAGACCTGTCCGATAAGCTGGAGGCAATGGTTGAAATGCTGTCCGAGCATCTTCAGGATACTTTGGATATTTATCCCGAAGCTCTGATTGCCGATTACCGTTACGGCTATATCCGCTCGGTTCTGAAGCAGGGTGTGCTGAAGGAAAAATACGATAAAAAACGTCTTTACGCATCGGATAAGATTGACAAAATCCTGACGCAACGCGTGGCAGGACCTGTAATCATGTTGCTGATCCTGTTCAGTTTGTATCAGTTTATTTTCGCATTCGGCGCAATTCCCGCAAAATGGCTGGAAAATTTCTTCGGATGGCTGAACGGTCTGGCATCCGCAAGTCTGCCTGAAGGACTGATCAAATCCTTGATCGTATCCGGCATCATTGACGGCGTGGGCGGAGTTCTGAGCTTTGTGCCGCTGATTATGCTCATGTTTCTGGGCATTGCCGCGCTTGAAGATTCCGGCTATCTAGCACGGGTCGCGTTCATGTTGGACAAAATATTCGGCATGTTCGGACTGCACGGCAGTTCGGTGATGGCGTTTATCGTATCCGGCGGCATTGCCGGAGGATGCGCGGTTCCCGGCGTGATGGCAGCCCGGACGCTGAAATCGCCGAGAGAACAGCTGGCAACCCTTCTGACCGCGCCGTTTATGAACTGCGGCGCGAAATTGCCGGTATTCGCGCTGCTGATTGCCGCATTTTTTCCGAATCACAAAGGACTGCTCATGTTTATTCTGACACTGTTATCATGGGGCGGAGCGCTGCTGGTGGCAAAAGTTCTGAGGATGACTGTCATCAAAGGAGAAGCATCGCCGTTTGTTATGGAGCTTCCGCCGTACCGGCTACCCACACTCAAAGGCCTTGCCATTCATACTTATGAAAGAACTTGGCAGTACATCAAAAAAGCAGGCACGGTGATTCTCGCGGTTTCGGTGGTCTTATGGGGCATGATGACTTTTCCGGGTCTGCCGGATTCGGAAAGGGAAAAATT
>CAZMDM010000314.1:0-10877 GCA_964564775.1 uncultured Desulfonema sp.
TTCACCTGCCAAAGCGGAAATTTCCTTGTTTTTACGTATAGTAAAGGTATTTCTCAGATTATGAGTAAGCGATTTTTTTCCGTTATAAAGCTCACCTATATTGCTTTGATATACTTTTGCTTTTCGATAAAGCCGGATCAGTTCTTTAGGAATCTCTGAAATAACCGTATCCGGCAATGTTCTGAAATCCGCTTTCGGCTATTCTTCCTTCGTAATTTCAGGGAAAAAAACGAGTGCTTCCGGACGCTTATATACATCATACGCCAGTTTTTCCAACTGAGAATATGTGGGACTTGATTCTCCTTTTTCCCATTTCAGAATTTCGTCAACCGTCTTTCCCATTTTATGAGCAACGTCTTCAACAGAAATTCCATAAGAAGTCCTCGCCCACTTCAGAATATCTCTGTTAATCGGCAAAAACGCTTTCATTCACAGATAAACTCCGTAATTTTTTCCGTAAAAAGCACCAAATCATCAAGACCTTGCTTTATCACAGATTTGACAATTACAATATCCGTTTTCTGATACTGATGAACCAGCGTATTTCGGAAATGCACTATTTTCTATATGCTTGCTTTATCTAATGATCGGCATCGGTTCGGTATTTTCGACATCAGCGCAATCAGAGAACACAAAGCAGAATTGACAAACATCTGAAAATGTAAAATCAATGCAGGTACTTGTCCTGAATTTTCTGATATCTCCCATCACTTCTGACCTTTTCCAGAGCTGTCCTAAATTTTTCCACAATATCGTCGGATGTCTTTTTGCTGAATGCCATGTAATAGCCTTTTCCCGAAATTTCATCCAAACGATATACTTTTCTGATTTCCTGATCAGGGGTTTTTCCGCTCTTTTTCAGAAAATAATATAAAACCATATCGGCTCCCGCCCATAAATCAATTCTTTTTGCCATCAGCTTGGTAAGATTCTGTTCATAAGAAGCTGTCGGCTGAAGATTTACATCTCTTGCAAACCCTTTTTTCATCAGGTATTGTTCGGCAACATCTTCTCTGACTGTTCCGATCTGATATTTTTTTGCATCCTCCAAAGCTCCGATCTGTATGTCGGTTCTCTCTTTCAATGAAAAAAGATCATTATCACCGATAGTAACAATGCCGACCCATTTGAAAAGAGGCTCTCGTTCATGGGTTCTGCTTATGGTGAAAATAAGCGTATCAGGTTCTGTCAGTGCCATATTGTAAGCTCTTGCCCATGGAAAAACCCTTATTTTGTCATTGCATCCGACTTCTTTTAAAACCTCTTCGACAACTTCTGTCCCTACTCCTGTTACTTTGCCGTTTTCTTCATAAGTGTATGGAGGAAAATCTTCGGTTACAATCTGAATGCTTTGTCCGCTGACTGTCTGAACTGACAGTACGATAACAGCGATCATCAGTGTAAAAAACAGTTTTTTCATAATTGTTCTCCTTTTTTATACAAAATACGAACAGACAAACTCCGTAATTTTCTCCGTAAAAAGCACCAAATCATCAAGACCTTGCTTTATCACAAATTTGACAATTTCAATATCCGTTTTCTGATACTGATGAACCAGCGTATTTCGGAAATGCACCATTTTTACTAAATTATCTCTGAGTTTTATATCAATAACTTTTTGTTTTTGAAGCAGATCAAAACTTTCACTGCTGGAATTCGGTATTCCCATTTTATATGTTTTGATGATATGATTTGCCAAATCTATTGTTTGTTCACATGCCCGTAAAATGTTTAAAATGGAAGCATCCTGTCGGGTATAATCCGTATCGAAGCTATCCGCATTTTTATAGTATTCTATCCGAGCTCGCTCTATGCAGCGTTGAATACTCTGAACTTTATTGATAACAATATCATTCATACCGGATATGCTCTTTGGGTTTTGTAAAAGGACTGCAAAATATCATGGCGTTCCTCATTCAATTTCTGATAATAAGAAATCGTCAGCATTTCAAATTCATCTGTTGCATATTTGTTCTGACAGAAAATCATTCTGTCCGCAGCAATCACTTCCTTTTGAAAAACCGTTGAAATCAGCCTCAGATTCAGAAGATCAACCTCTTTATTCAGAATATCTTCAAGCTGATATCTGCAATCACTGATGAGCAGGTTCTTTGCTTCTTTGGCAGTTTTATGAGGCAGCAGCAATGCAATATCAATATCGCTGTCCGCCCATTCATCTTCGGTTCCGTAAGTTCCGAAAATATAAATCGCCTGAACATCGGGATAAAATGCCAAGACCGTTTCAATGATCTGTTTTTCGCTATTCGAACACTTTATCATACACTTCCGCAAGTTCAAGCACACAACCGACCGATTCCAATTCGATTTTATTTTCCAAGCCGTTTGTTTCCGAAAACAGCCATTGATAGCCTTCCCGGACAAAATGCCCGATTTGGGGCTTGTCCTGAGCGATCAGAAGATATTCTTTCAGCGAAGCCAAGCGGCGATAATGCTCGAATTTTTTGCCTCTATCATATTCGCAGGTCGAATCGGAAAGAACTTCGACAATAATGATCGGATTGAGCAATGTATCCTGATGCTCATCATCAAACTGCGGATCGCCGCATACCACCATCACATCAGGATACACATACAGTCCGGTCATCCTGACCTTCAGGCGCAAATCCGTCGAATAAACTCGGCACGGCGTTTTTTTCAACTGTATCCGAAGCTCGGACGCGACATTCGTTACAACCAAAACATGATTCGGACTCGCGCCTGCCATTGCAAACATTTCGCCGTTAAAATATTCGCTTTTGAATCTTGCCTTGCGCTCGATTGCCAGATATGTTTCAGGCGCAATGTATGTCTGAGACAGGCACGACATGAATCACCGCCGATGTTCTGAGATCAGTTTCTTAAAATTTTCAAACAGATATTGTGCATCATGCGGACCCGGCGATGCTTCGGGATGATACTGCACCGCAAACAAGGGATATTTTTTATGCCGGAATCCTTCCAGCGTATTGTCATTCAGATTGATGTGCGTGATTTCCACATCATCCGCATTCAGGGTACTTAAATCCACCACAAATCCGTGATTCTGCGAAGTAATCTCGATTCTTCCGCTCATCAGGTTTTTGACCGGCTGATTGATGCCCCGATGTCCGAATTTGAGTTTGTAGGTTTTCGCGCCCAACGCCAAGCCCAGCAACTGATGCCCCAGACAGATTCCGAACATCGGGTATGCCCCCAGCAGAGATCGGATCGTTTCAATCGAGTATGTAACCGGCTCAGGGTCTCCGGGTCCGTTGGAGAGAAAAATTCCGTCCGGCGACATGGCTCTGATCGTATCCGCATCGGTTTTTGCCGGAACCACGATGATTTCAAAGCCTTGTGTGGCAAGACATCGCAAAATATTGTATTTGGTGCCGTAATCAATGGCAATCACTGACGGCTTTTGCCCTTTATGCCTCCACACATTCTGGTTCAGCGGAATATCGCAGGCTACGGGCTTTCCGTTTTCCCAATAATACGGCATATCCGAGGTAACGATACACGCCAAGTCCTGACCTGCCATGCTGGGAATCTGATTCGCGCGGGCAACCAGTGATTCGGGATTCGTATCTTCAGTGGAAATCACCGCGCGCATCGCGCCGCAATCCCGGATATGACGGGTCAGTGCGCGGGTATCCAGTTCGTGAACGCCCAAAACACCGTATCTTTGCAGATATTCGGACAGCGTGGCAGTGGATCGGAAATTGCTGGGAAACGGCTGATATTCCCGAACCAGAAATGCGGAAACCTGAATCCTGCCGGATTCGATATCTTCCGGGTTCACGCCGTAGTTGCCGATCAGGGGATAGGTCATCGTAACCATCTGTCCCCGATATGACGGATCAGTTAATACTTCCTGATATCCGCTCATGGAAGTATTGAATACGACTTCGCCGGAAGCTTCTCCGGGTCCTGTAAAAGAACGGCAGTTAAAGGTTCTGCCGTCCTCGAGTGCTAACAATGCTTTCATAATTCAACAATTCAATCGCAATAATGTCTGATTTTCTGATAGATAAATTCGGCAAGCGATTTATCCATGTTTTTGCTTTCCCGCAAGAATATCTCGGCAATCGTTTCATAATCGAATTTACCGTCTGTTACCAATACCGGAGAAGATTTATATTTGCCCGGTTTCTGCTCTCCGTCATCCACACGGTTGTGGATATAGCCGAAACCGTTGTTCCACGTCAGCGCGTGCTGATTTCTTACCTTGTCATAGCACAACTGAAAGCCAATAATTTCACGGCGTTTGTCATACCAGACAATAAGATCGAAATAATCATCCACAAACCATTTACGCAAGGGTTCGCCGGAATGTTGTCTTACATTTTTGATTTCACAAAGCATAGCCGAAATTTGTTTGCAGGATTTTAAGTTTATGCAACATAACAAAATCTGCTTATCCCGTCAACAGGTTCGCGGATAATCATCATAAAAAGCGATTGCGGATTTTGGCAGAGGCTGATAAAAAGCGTGATAAAGAAAGGAGTAGCCGAAGTGAATATCCGTCCGTTTGCGTTAGAACGATACTTTGCCCAATATGAGTTCGAAACCCCGTATCTGTTGTGCTGCTCGGATTGCGAATCTTTTTCTATCCGTGAAATTCTCGATATGGAGCCGGAATCTGCCGAAAATTTTCAGAACCTTTGGCTCGGATATACCGAGTCTTCCGGGAATCCGATGCTGAGAGAAGAAATTTCAAAGCTTTATGCAACAGTTTCCGCAGAAGAGGTTCTGGTTCATTGCGGCGCGGAGGAAGCGATTTTCAATTTTATTCATGCGTTTCTCACACCGTCAGATCATATTATTGTGCATTATCCCTGCTACCAGTCTTTGTTCGAAGTGGCAAAGGCTGTCGGCTGTGAAATTACGCTTTGGCACGCGGATAAAGACCGGAATTGGGAATCGGACATTGAATTTGTCAAAGATCATCTGAAACGCAATACCAAAGCGGTGATTGTTAATTTTCCTCATAATCCGACAGGTTATACTATGTCTCAGGATCAGTTTCGGGCATTGAGCGAGCTATCCCGAAAACACGGATTTCTGATTTTTTCCGATGAGGTATATCGTTTGCTGGAATATGACGAGCGAGACCGACTTTCTGCGCTCTGTGATCTGGATGATCGCGGGATTTCTCTCGGCGTGATGTCCAAGAGCTTCGGACTTGCCGGACTTCGGGTCGGATGGATTGCCACACATAACAAATCCTTATATCGGAAAATGGCAGCTTTCAAAGATTATACCACAATATGCAGCAGCGCGCCTTCCGAATTTCTGGCAGCAGTCGCATTGCGGCACAAAGATCGGCTGGTTCAGCGAAACCTGAAGATTATCAGGTATAATCTTTCTGTGCTGGATGAGTTTTTCAATCAGAACCAAGACTTTTTCGGGTGGCAGAAACCCAAAGCCGGACCTGTTGCGTTTCCGTATCTGAAACATAACGGTGATGCGGGGCGGTTTTGTGAAGAGGCGCGAAAATCGGGCGTACTGCTGGTTCCGGGGAGTCTTTATGATAACGCGTACCGCAGCCATTTCAGAATCGGCTTCGGAAGGGCAAATATGCCGGAATGTTTGGATAGGCTGCACAATATTCCGAAAGAGAGCTTTTTATGACAGATTTGGATCAGATTTTTCATCAGCGCAGGTCGGTCAGGGCATTTGCTCCGACTCCTGTCAGTCAGGAAAATATCATTGCCATGCTTGAAGCAGCACGATCCGCGCCTTCGGCATGTAACAGTCAGACATGGCGATTTGTGGTGGTCAGCGAAAAAGAAACCATCCGAAAAATATGCCAAGATGCCATGCGTCCGATCATTCCGAATAAGTGGCTGGAACAGGCGCCTTTGATTATCGTGGGATGTTCTCATCTCGATCTGATCGCCAATCGCCTGGGTTCGGGCATCAGCGGCATCGAGTATTATCAGATTGATCTGGGTATTGCGATGGAGCATATTGTTCTGAAAGCCACCGAACTCGGACTCGGAACCTGCTGGATCGGTTGGTTCAACGAAGAAAAAATCAGAGAAATTCTGAACATTCCCAAGAAGATCAAAGTGTCTGCCCTGCTGGCTGTGGGCTATGCGGCAGATGAACCTCCCCAAAAGCGCATCCGAAAACCACTCGAACAGATTGCCTTTGCCGAAGCGTGGAATAAGCCGATTCGGAGAAATTCATAGATATTTTATTATTCTGGAGGGTATTTTGGCGAAACATCAACCGGCTATTTGCCTTCTATGTCATACCTGTTCGTATGCTGTCGCGTTGCAATGTGAGAGGCGAAAATCCCGTCTTGATTTTTCTTTATTTCTTTGCTACTTATCCGCATTAACAGAAAATAAAATGGTTGAAAGAGGAGAAAAATATGGAAATCAATGGCTTAATTGCAAAGTTGTGGAATCTGACAACGGTCTTCGGGGTCAAGCTGCTTGCCGCAATCGTGGTATTCATTCTGGGGCGATGGGTCGCAATCGTATTGAAAGAGCTTGTCCAGAAAGGAATGCGGAAAGCCGATATTGATGAAACGCTGACCTCATTCATTGTCAATCTGGCATACATCGCGCTGATGACCATTGTGGTCATTGCCGCACTCGGACAGTTGGGAGTGCAGACCACATCGTTCGTGGCGATTTTAGGTGCGGCAGGCTTGGCAGTCGGCTTGGCTCTGCAAAGCTCATTGTCCAATTTTGCTTCGGGCGTAATGATGATTTTCTTTCGTCCGATCAAGGTGGGCGATCTGATCGAAGGCGCGGGTGTTGCCGGAGTGGTCAAAGAAATTCAGATTTTCAATACGATTCTGCTGACAACGGACAACAGAACAGTGATTGTTCCGAATGCCAAGATCACGGCAGATAAAATCATCAACTATTCCACTCAGGGAACCCGATGTGTCGAAATGATGTTCACCATCGGATATCGAGATGATCTGGATACAGCAAAAAAAGTGATTGCCGAAGTTCTGGAAAATGATTCTCGGATACTCAAAGACCCCAAACCTCTGATTGCTGTGGCGGAACTGGTGGGCAACAGTAATGTGAAACTGGCGGTTCGCCCCTGGGCAAAGGCGGATAATTATTGGGATGTGTGGTTCGATGTTACGGAAAAAATCAAAAGAAGCTTTGATGCCAACGGAATCAATGCAAGAGTACCGATGCCGGTGCTGATTCAGAAAGAGGAGTAAATATTCCTCCGATTTTTCCGATATTCGTGATCCGAAAAAGAATGAGGTAAAATCATGCTGATTACATTCGAAGGTATAGAAGGCTCTGGCAAAAGCACTGTGATCCAGTATGCAGCAGCATATCTGAAAAACAAAGGACATGAATGCGTAATGACGCGGGAGCCGGGAGCCACGGCTATCGGTCGCCAAATCAGAGAGATTCTGCTGAATCCTGCCAGTAAAGAACTTGTTTCCCGTGCAGAGTTGCTGCTGTATTTAGCAGATCGGGTTCAGCATATCGAAACCGTCATTGTTCCTGCTCTGTCTGCGGGCAAAATCGTGCTGTGCGACAGATTTACGGACTCGACCATTGCCTATCAGGGCTACGCACGGGGACTCAGAATTGACTTTATTCAGCAGTTGAATGATCTTGTGTTGAAAAGTTTCAAACCCGATCTGACCATTCTGCTCGATCTTGATCCCCGGATCGGATTGTCGCGCAAAGCCGAAGATCGGGTTGAAACTCGCTTCGAACAGGAAGAGATTTCCTTTCACCGAAAAGTCAGAGACGGCTATCTGCATCTGGCAAAAATATCTCCCCGACGATTCAGAATTATCGACGCGTCAGAAAGTTTGCAGGCAGTTGAATCTGAACTTGCAAAAATTTTAGATACCGAACTCCGAAAAACTTCAGCTTAAATTTTTCAGTACCGCTTCAGCCGCGGCGATGGTCTGCCCGATTTCCGCATCTCCGTGCGCGGATGACACGAACCCGGCTTCGAATTGAGACGGCGCAAGATAAACGCCTTTTTCAAGCATTCCGGCATAATAGGCATTGAAGCGTTTCAAATCCGAAGTTTTGGCATCATCAAAACTGTTCACTTTCCGGTCTGTGAAAAACATGCTCGACATGGAGCCTACCCGATTGAACGATGCTGAAATTCCGGCATTTTTTGCCGCCCGTTTCAATCCTTCATCCAACATGCGGGATTTGTTTTCCAAATCTTCATAAAATCCCGGCTTTTTCAATTCTTTCAGCATAGCGATTCCCGCAGCCATTGCCACAGGATTTCCCGATAATGTGCCTGCCTGATACACGGGACCTTTGGGCGCAATATATTCCATAATATCGCGTCTGCCGCCGTAGGCGCCGACCGGCAAGCCTCCGCCGATGATTTTTCCCAGACAGGTCAGATCGGGCATAATCTTATACAATTCCTGCGCGCCGCCGAAAGCCAGTCTGAAGCCGGTCATCACTTCGTCAAAGATCAGCAGACTTCCGTGTTTTTTCGTTTCTTCCCGAAGTGTTTCCAGAAATCCGGGAATCGGCGGAATACAGCCCGCGTTTCCGACCACCGGCTCGACAATAATGCAGGCAATGTCTTTTCCGCGCTCCGACATAAGCTGCTTTATTGCCGGAATATCATTGAATGGCAAAGATATGGTATGCTGCACCACGGCTTTCGGAACACCAGGACTGCCGGGAATACCGAGCGTGGCAACCCCTGATCCTGCCTGAATCAGCAGCATATCCGCATGACCATGATAGCAGCCATCGAATTTGACGATGACATCGCGTCCGGTAAATCCTCGTGCAAGGCGGATCGCACTCATGGTGGCTTCGGTACCGGAATTGACCATGCGAACCATTTCAATGGACGGAACTGCGTCAATGATCATTTCCGCCATTTCGACTTCAAGGGCTGTGGGCGCGCCGAAACTTGTGCCGTTCTGAGATACTTTGCAGATTGCCTCGATCACCGCAGGATGGGCATGCCCCAAGATCATGGGACCCCATGAGCCGACATAATCAATATAGCGATTGCCGTCCACGTCATACAGAAAACAGCCTTGCGCTCGTTCGATAAACAGCGGCTCTCTTCCGACCGATTTGCAGGCGCGAACTGGACTGTTGACGCCACCGGGAATGAGATTTTGCGCGTTATCGAATAAAATATGAGATTTTTCCTGATTCATGGAAAAAATTCCTTTCCGATTATTTTCAGCGATTTCTCTATCATATTTACCCTATCGGAAGCAATCCGAATTAAAAATATTGACAAAATTCGGATTGGAAAATACTCTGACTCAATCTCCGAATCCTGAAAATGAGTTTCCAGACGAATGAAAACATGACCCAATATCCCGAAATCATATTGTCTCTGCCTCAGTGGGTGGAGGAATTTGTTGCTGATATGGCAGGAAAAGTCTATCCGAGTGTTGAGGAGCGGATGCTTTTCGTAATTGCACTTGCACGGCACAATATCCGACATGGCACAGGCGGTCCTTTTGGGGCTGCGGTGTTTGATGCGGATACGCATGAACTGATTGCACCGGGCGTCAATCTGGTTTTATATGCCGATTGTTCGATATTTCATGCGGAAATCACGGCAATCATGGTGGCTCAGAAAATTGCCCGGAACTACGATCTGGCAAACGGAAACTTTCCTTCCTGTGAACTCGTATGCAGCACGGAACCCTGCGCCATGTGTTTCGGAGCTATCCATTGGTCTGGCATCAGGAAATTGGTCTGCGGCGCCCGCGATGAAGATGCCAGAGCCATCGGCTTTGACGAAGGACCCAAGCTCAGACAATGGGATATTGCGCTTGAAAAAAATAACATCTCGGTATTGCGGGATATTTGCAGAAAAGAAGCTGTCGAGGTTCTTCAGGAATATCGACAATATAATGGAATTATTTATAATCCGGGTAAGGGTCGCATGGTAATGCGTTCGATATATGCTGTTCCGCCACTGTCTTTGCTGACCTGACTCACTTTTCAGTTGTTTTTCTCACAGAATGACATTAAACTGTTATTCAATTTTTTTCAACTGCATAACGTGAGTTGCTAATTGATTCTGTGGACTCGAATCTGTTATGGAAGGAGAAACAGCTTGCTGCCATTAACTTCGGACGCTCTCAAAGCCAATATCAGCAATATAGATGTTGAAATCAATCCCAAATATCAGGTAATTCAACGGGTGATGTCCGAATACTATGGACTGACTGAAGGGATTACCGCATTTGTCAAAGAATTGTCTCATCCTCAGAAAAACCTTCAATTCATCGTCAAAGAAGCGCGGGGCTATTCGCTCAATGATTTTCATCTGATCAATGCTCATCCTGAAGGCGCGGACGCGGCACAGCGATTCGCAGAGATATTTCTGTGTGTTCTCCGAAATTCTCAGCGAGCGGACGTGCGTTCCGAATCTGCGGATAACATATTGGTATTTATACATAAAATTATCAAAGAAGCCGGTGCTAACCTGCCCCGCTTTCTGCCGGTATTACAGCGTACATTCAGCCATATCCATGACCTGAACGAATCCGATTTCTTTTTGTTTGTCAAAAGCTACTATCGATTTGAAAAAATTGCAGAACCCTTACTGGCTCACATGACGGACGCGGATATTGAACCTCTCAATCGCCTGATGCTGAAATATTATTGTCAGAGCTATGAATATTGGATTAATCAGCCCGATCCCTGGGACTGGTTTAAAACCGAGAGCGAGGAAAACGTTTCGGAGCTTGAAGTGTTTTTCAAAGACATTTCATCGGATAAACTCCGCGTGCTTCGGGAAGAACTTGAACAAATTGTCCGAAATATTCCGATTCACTCTGCCGATTTTGCAAAAGCCATCCTGAAACTTCCGTCATACAATTCATTCCCCGATGTATATCGCGGCATTCCGCAGAAACTGATGAAATCCGGCTCTACCAG
>CAZMDM010000315.1:0-6491 GCA_964564775.1 uncultured Desulfonema sp.
TAATTGATTGTCCTACGCAATGGTCATTTTTCAGTATGAGTGCGCTTTATGCGGCAGATGTGTTACTTATTCCGGCAAAACACAGCGATTTATCTTCTCTACATAATGCGGCAAAAGTAATCACAGAAATAATTCCAAAAATCAATAGATTAAGAGAAGATGAACTGTCGGCTTTGCCGATTTTTTATAATGATGAGGAAAAAGACATAAGGATTGATGGAAAATTATCTAATAATGAGGAAGATAAGTTTAAGTATGAAATAGAGTTTATTGTAAAAAATTATGGAGAAGGTTATGAGTTAAAAAGATATTTCAAAAAAATTACTGCTGAAACAGGAGTAATACTTAGGAGTGCTGCTATTCCGAGCGATAGCTTTTACAGACTGCCCGCTGTATATAGAAACAGTAAAGTACTAAATAATTATGCTGAATTAGTGAAATACTACTTCTTAGCACCTGCCGAACAGCATGAAAAAGAAGTTAAAACAGAGTCTTCTGTAAAGAAATCACCGAAAACCTCCAAAATTATCGCTCTTGATGCGGATACTGTCAGAAAAATCAGGGCAAAGATATACAAAGACGGCAAAATCGGGCGTAAAGAGGCGGAATATCTCTTCAAACTCAACAAGGAATTTTCGGAAGAGAACAATGATCCGTCATGGAAAGCTTTGTTTATCGAAGCTCTTACCGATCATTTTCTCAAGGATGATGTTTCTCCGGGAGAAGTTGACGCTGATGAAGCATCTTATATCATCGGAAAAATCAAATCTGATGGAATTGATGATACGGAATTGGAATTATTGGTTAATATAACAGCAAATGCCAAATCCTGTCATGAGTCGTTCAATGCGTTTGTTCTTGAAGCATTAAGAGCAACAATTCTTGCCGATGGCGTGATAGATGATGCTGAAACAGAAATGCTCCGAAAAGTTGTTTATTCCGGCTCTTCCGGGATTGATCGCGCTGAAGCGGATTTTCTGTTTGATCTCAATGATTCGACATCCGGTGCAGATAATTCTCCGAAATGGAAAACCTTTTTTGTCGGGGCAATTTCTGAATACCTGCTTAAAGATAATGGGAAAATTGATGAAAACAAATCCGATTGGCTGCTCGGACGGCTTGCTTCGGATGAAAAATTCGATGACAATGAAAAAGCACTTCTTTCGCATATCAAATCATCGGCAAAAGAGATTCATCCCAAACTGAAATTCAAGCTGGAATGGCTGCGGATATAGCTAAATAAGAGGTTTAACTGTGTCAAGAGATATCTTTCATAATGCCGTCAAAAATGCCTTGATAAAAGATGGATGGGTAATTACTCATGATCCGTTTCCCGTTATTGTCGGAGGCGTTGAAATGGCGATTGATCTGGGGGCTGAAAAACTGCTTGCTGCCGAGAGAAATGGGCAAAAAATAGCAGTTGAAATCAAAAGCTTTGTCAGACCGTCGGCGATATCCGAATTTCATACAGCGGTCGGACAATATATGAATTATCGCCGCGCACTTCGAAAGAAAGAGCCGGAACGTATTTTATATCTGGCTGTTCCTGTTGAAATATATAATTCTTTTTTTAATCTACCGTTTATTCTCGAATCCGTTACAGAATACGAGATAAGCCTTATTATCTACGATTCCGAGCAGGAGGTAATCATCAAATGGAAAAAACAGACCTTTATCGGAAATATATCAGAGAAGTAATTCAGCGGCACAGTTATCCGCCGGCTTACGGAGATACCGAGGTGCAGAATATCTTTGACACAGAACGCGATCATTATCAGCTTGTTTATACAGGCTGGCATAACAAGTATCGTGAATACGGCTGTATCATGCACTTGGATATCAAAAACGGCAAGATATGGATTCAGCATGACGGAACGGAAATCGGCGTTGCTGACGAGCTTGTCAGTATGGGAGTTCCGAAAGAAGATATTGTACTGGCATATCATCCGCCGTATAAAAGACCATATTCGGGCTTTGCTGTCGAATGATCGGCGTTACATTTGAAAAATATTATGCGGGGTTAGGCGTGTATGAAACAAATTTCCCTTGATACTTACCGGGATATCGTGGAGAATATCGCGGAAGGTATCCGGGTTTTGGATGAAAATGGCATGGTGATCTATGCCAATGATGCCTTGTGTTCGATGCTCGGCTATGACAAAGCGGAAATCATCGGCAAATCGGTCTATGACCTGTATCCGCCGGAAGAGCATCATCTGGTTGCCAAACATCTTGAAGATCGCAGATCCGGTAAAGCCGCGCGTTATGAAATCCGCTATGTCCGTAAAACCGGCGAAAATATGTTTGCAGGTGTATCTGCTATGCCGATTCTCGATGAGCATGGAAAATATCATGGAACTTACACACTGATTCGTGATATTACGGAGCGGAAAAGACTGGAGCAGCAGGTTATGGAGGAAAAAAATTTTCTCGACGATCTGATCGCACTTTGTCCTGACAGTATTATCGGTGTGAATCGGAAAGGAATTATCATCATCTTCAATCAGGCAGCCGAGCTTCTGACCGGATATAGTGCCGAAGAAGCGATCGGACAGATGCACATTATGGCGATTTATAATTCCGAATCGCTTGCCAAAGACATCAAAAAAAAAATATACAGCCCCGATTTTGGTGGCATGGGCAAGCTTGACGGCTCAGAAGTCGAGGTTTTGAATCGTTCAGGGCGGAAGGTTCCGATCCGCTTATCTGCCACACTGATATACAAAGACAATGAAGAGATCGGGAGCGTGGGATTTTTCCATGATCTGACCAAGCGCAGGCAGATGGAACTGAAATTGCGGGAGCTTTCGATTACCGACAGCCTTTCGGGGCTTTACAATCAGCGCTATTTTCATACCTCGCTGAGAGAATGTATCGAGAGAGCTAAACGATATCAGCGATCTCTGAGCCTGATCTGTTTTGATCTGGATCATTTCAAGCAGTGCAATGACAAGCTGGGGCATTTGGAAGGCGACAATATTATCCGTCTGGCAGGGCAGATACTGAAACAGGTGCTGAGAAAAGCCGATCTGGCTTTCCGCTATGGCGGGGATGAGTTTATGGCAATTTTGCCGGAAACCGGACTGGACGGTGCGAAAATTACTGCGGAACGAATCCGGGCGGAATTCAACAACCGATGGCCCTTTGAAATCGTGTGTCCCAGAAAAGACCTCAGCCGGGTAACTCTGAGCATGGGAGTTGCAATGCTGAATATGGATGAAGAACCTGAAACCTTTATCAAACGTGCGGATCTGGCAATGTATGAGGCAAAGCAGTCCGGCGGCAACAAAGTGGTGGAAGCGATATCCCGTATCGGAAAACAGGATATTGACGGTATCCCCTCTTAAGAGGGGTGGGGTGTGTTTATCGAGAACCATATCTGAAAGAACAGAGGAGGCATTATGGAAAAGTATCGTTTGGTTACCCGAAGTGATTTTGACGGTCTGGTGTGCGCGGTTCTGCTGAAAGAGCTGGATATGATTGACGACATAAAATTCGTTCACCCCAAAGACATGCAGGACGGAAAGATCGAAATTACCACTCGTGATATTACCACGAATCTTCCCTATGTCGAAGGCGTGCATCTGGCATTCGATCATCATCTCAGTGAAACGATCCGCATTCAGGATAAAAAAGACAATCATATCATTGATCCCAAAGCGCCGTCCGCTTCCAGAGTGGTGTATGATTATTTCGGTGGCAGAAAACGATTTGCCGATATCTCCGATGAGATGATGGCGGCTGTGGATAAAAGCGATGCGGCAATGTTCAGCAAAGATGAAGTGTTGTTTCCCAAGGGCTGGGAACTTCTGAGCTTTATCATGGACGCGCGCACAGGACTCGGAAGATTTCATAATTTCCGGGTTTCCAATTATCAGTTGATGATGAAACTGATTGATTACTGCAAAACGCACCCGATTGAGCAGATTCTGGAGCTTCCCGATGTAAAGGAACGGGTTGACTTGTATTTCGAGCATGATCCCAAATTCAAAGCACAGATCCGGCGATGTTCGACTGTGCATCAGAATCTGGTGGTATTGGATTTAAGAGATGAAGAGATGATTTACGCGGGAAACCGCTTTGTGATTTATGCGTTGTATCCCGAATGCAATATTTCGATTCATGTTCTCTGGGGACTGAAAAAGCAGAATACGGTATTTGCGGTGGGCAAATCCATTTTTGATCGGAGTTCCAAGACCAATATCGGAGAGCTGATGCTTCAGTACGGCGGCGGCGGACATGCCAATGCCGGAACCTGCCAGATTGACAATGACAAAGCCGAAGGTGTGCTCAAAGACCTGATCAAAAAAATCAATGCTGACGGATAATCCGCGGAAAGGCGGGGGCATGAAAAACAGTGATTTGTTCAAAAACTGGGGGATTTTCCGAAAAGGCATGACAGCAGCCAGCATTCAGTTGTCGTTTGCCAATCATCTGCAGTATTCCTTATCCAAAGATCAATATACTGCCACAGCCCATGATCTGTATTATGCACTGGCTTTGTCTGCCCGGGATCGCATGATCGAAAGATGGATCCGCACGCAGCAGTTCTATCATTCCGGAAACGTCAAGCGGATTTATTATCTGTCTGCCGAATATCTCATGGGCAGGGCATTGATCAATAATCTCATTAATCTCGGCATTTATGAAGAAACCCGCAAGGCAATGGATGCGCTTCATATTGATGTGGAAGAGCTTGCCCGACAGGAGCCGGATATGGGGCTGGGCAACGGAGGACTCGGAAGGCTTGCCGCGTGTTTTCTGGATTCGATGGCGACTATGGAACTGCCAGGATACGGCTACGGTATCCGTTATGAATTCGGAATTTTCGATCAGGTGATTCGCAATCTGGCTCAGGTGGAACAGCCGGAACTGTGGCTGAAAAACGGGAATCCCTGGGAAATCGCGCGTCCCGAATACAGCAAGATCGTCAAGTTTTATGGCAAACTCAGAACCACCCAACTGCCGGACGGACAAATGAAAAACGAGTGGATCGATACCGAAGATGTGGTCGGGATTCCGTATGACACCCCGATCTGCGGATATAGCAACAACACGGTCAATACGCTGAGACTGTGGTCAGCCAGAGCCTCGAAAGAGTTCGATCTCGGTTTTTTTCAACACGGCGATTATCTCAAGGCAGTGGAGCAGAAAAATATTTCGGAAAATATTTCCAAAGTCCTGTATCCGAATGAACAGATCATCAAAGGCAAAGAACTGCGGCTGAAACAGCAGTATTTCTTTGTATCATGCTCGATTCAGGATATTATCCGCCGCTATCTGAGTCAGAATAAGGATTTCGGCGCGTTTCCCGACAAAGTAGCGATTCAGATGAACGATACTCATCCGTCTCTGGCAGTTGCGGAACTCATGCGTCTTCTGGTGGACGAATACGGACTGAGTTGGGAACGGGCATGGAATATTACCACAAAGACCTGTGCTTACACCAATCATACGCTGCTATCCGAGGCATTGGAAAAGTGGTCTGTATCGTTATTCGAAACCCTTCTTCCCCGCCATCTGAGCATTATTTATGAGATCAACCATCGCTTCTTAAGAGATGTGTCGGTACGATATATCGGCGATGAAAATCGTCTGCGCCGCATGTCTCTGGTCGAAGACGGCACGGAGAAAAAAGTCCGCATGGCGCATCTGGCAATTGTCGGTTCCCATTCGGTCAACGGGGTGGCAAAACTGCATACCCGTCTGCTCAGAGAGCAGGTGTTGAAAGATTTCGATGAAATGTATCCAGGGCGATTCACCAATATCACCAACGGCATCACGCCCCGGCGATGGCTTCTTGCGGGAAATCCCGATCTGGCAAAGCTGATCCGCGAACATATCGGTGATCAGTGGATCAAAGATTTGTCGGAGCTGAAAAAACTCGAACCTTTGGCAGATGATCCTGATTTTGCAAAGGCGTTTATGGCAGTCAAACACAGCAACAAACAGCAGCTTGCTGCAATTTCGTATCAACTGACCAGTGTTCTGCCGGATCCGCTTTCGATCTTCGATGTTCAGGTCAAGCGGATTCACGAGTACAAGCGGCAGATGCTGAATGTGCTGAATATCATTTACTGCTGGCTCAGGCTCAAACAGGATAGCGAATTCGATATGTACCCGCGCACCTTTATTTTCGGCGGCAAAGCTGCTCCCGGATATGCAATGGCAAAAATGATTATCCAACTGATCTGCCATGTTGCGGATATGTTGAACAGAGACAGCTCCACCAATGAAAAAATCAAAGTCGTGTTTCTGCCCAATTACCGGGTATCTTTGGCAGAAAAAATATTTCCCGCCGCCGATGTATCGGAACAGATTTCCACAGCCGGCTATGAAGCCTCCGGCACATCCAATATGAAATTTGCCTTGAACGGCGCGCTGACCGTAGGCACTCTGGACGGTGCGAATGTGGAAATAGCGGAAGAAGCTGGAGCGGACAATGTGTTTATTTTCGGGATGACTGCAGATGAGGTCAATCAACTCAGACC
>CAZMDM010000316.1:0-2326 GCA_964564775.1 uncultured Desulfonema sp.
GAAAAGATGTCGTTTGAAACCGGCGCAGGAATCATTCATGCGGAGATCGTAGGAGATCATGTCAGAATAAAAATGACCGATCCGCAAGATATTCGAACCGGGCAATCGCTTGGGATAGGGCATGAGCGAATCGAATATTCAAGCGTTCATACCGGCGTGCCTCATGTAATGGTGAATGTGAACGATATCAAATCCGCCGATGTGGTCGGATTGGGAAGAAAAATCCGCTATCACAAAGATTTTTCGCCTGCCGGAACAAACGTCAATTTCATCTGCCGACAGCAAGATATTATTTTCAATCGCACTTATGAGCGCGGGGTCGAGGACGAAACACTTGCCTGCGGAACCGGCTGTGTGGCTGCGGCAATCCTCATGGCGCATACCCAAAATATGAAATCTCCGATTCGGGTATCGCCGACAAGCGGACAGATACTGACCATTTATTTTTCAGAGACCAACGGAGCATTTCACGATGTATTTCTGGAAGGCAATGCCCGAATTATCTGTAAAGGAGAACTCGGTAAAGACGCATGGAATTGGTAATGAAACATATGGCTTATGTTGCAATCGGCTCAAATTTGGGAGATAAGCTGTCTAACTGCAAAAAAGGCATTGAGGCGTTGGAATTCTGCGGCGTCAAAGTGCTGGCATGTTCCCGATTTTACAAGACTGCGCCGGTGGACTATACGGATCAGGATTGGTTTATCAATGCGGTGATCAGGATTGATACGAATTTGCAGCCCATTGAATTGCTGAAGCTTTTGAAAGCAATCGAGAAACAACTCGGGCGCGTAGAAACCGTGAGATTCGGTCCCAGAGTTTTGGATATGGATATTATTTTTTACGATGATCTTGTGTTTGAAAAAGATGCTCTGATTATCCCGCATCCCCGAATGCACAAAAGAGGCTTTGTATTGCGCCCGATTTGTGATATAGAACCTCATTTCATTCATCCGGTCTTGAAACAGGATATGAAAACGCTGTTGAGCCTTGTTGAAAATGATCCGAGTCAGGAGGTTAGCTGCTGCGAATGATAAAATTATTATTTTTCGGACTTTTGGTGTATGTTGTTTATCAAATGGCAAAGCCGTGGTTGTCCAAGCATATTTCGATTTATGTCTCTGACAACAATAAAACAGAAGTTGAAGATATGATGGTCAAAGACCCGCAGTGTGAGACGTATTTTCCGAAACGTCAGGGCGTTTCTGCGATTATCAATGGGCAGGAAGTGTTTTTCTGTAGTCAGGAATGCAAGGATAAGTATTTGGGAAAGCAGGGATAATATTTTGCTTAGAGAACTTCAGAAACTTTAGGGGATTCAGAAACAAATAAATATCCCGAATTAAAGAATGGTAATTTCTGATCGGATCGTTTAATATGTATATGTGAAATATCCCATGCGTCATTCTGAAAGTGAAGTATAGTACAAAAAACGACAACAGATTGTTTTTTATATAAATTTAACAATGCGCCGATCAGTCTGATAGTTTTCATAAGCCGATCATCTCCTCGAATTTATTCATATTCTGTTCCCAGCAGTATCGTTTGATAACAAACTCGCGGGCATTTTTTCCCAGAGTTTTTCTCAGATCGGCATTTTCAAGCAGCAGCAGAGTTTTCCGTACAAATTCATCTTCGCTGTCCGCAATCAGCAGGCAGTCTTCCGAAACCGGCATAATGCCGCGAACTGCCACAGATGTGCTGACCACTGCTTTTCCCATTGCCATTGCTTCAAGAACTTTGTTCTGAACGCCTCTGGCAAGCCTCAGAGGAATCACGCAGATTTGGGCTGTTTCATAATACTGGCGGATATCTTCGACAAATCCGGTTACAAAAACGCCTTTGTGTTTTGAAAGCTCGATGACTTTGGCAGAAGGTTTGCTGCCCACGATATAAAATTCCGCGTCCGAATCAAATTTCTGAATATCCGGTAAAATATTATTGCAAAACCATTCTACGCCATCCGCGTTGGCATGATAATCCATTGCACCGGCAAACATGAGACGATGATCTTTTTCGGATTGATCCGATTTCGGAGAAAAATACTCATAATCCACGCCGTTGGCAATCACACGCACATTTTGGGCTTGCGGATATAAGTCATAAAACAATTCAGCTTCTTTCTGCGATACAAATACCGAATAATCGAACTGCCGGTTGATCCGCGTTTCATAAGCCAATAATCGCTTAAACTCCATCTGATAAACCAGATTCATGGGAAATGCGGATTGTCGGAAATATTGCTGCCATTTATCTGAGTCTACATCGCAAAAAGCCATGATAAACAGAGTGTTATGCGTTAAGCGGGAAGTGTTGAGTGTGCGTG
>CAZMDM010000317.1:0-2865 GCA_964564775.1 uncultured Desulfonema sp.
CAGAGTCAAATGTAAATAAGAGTAAGTGGCAATTCCTTTGCTATGCAGAACTTTTCGGGCAATCATGATATTTTCCATGCCGATATTTTTTTCAGAAAACCGGGGATTATACGCACCGCCCATAATCTGTGCTTGAATATCTTCGGATTTCGAGCCGTCTTCCAGCATCATCTGAATCAGCGCAAGTGTGGAAACATTGCCGTATCGGGCAGTTGCCTTATGCTTTTCCGCAGTGAACGGATACATAAAATGATTCATGCCCCCGGTTTTTCGCCTGCGGTCATATAGCGACACAGATACGCAGGATCCCAGCACCAGCGAAATGACTGTGGGTTTCGATGCCACAAAAATATAGCCGGGATGCAGAAAATAATTGAAAGGCTCAAGCATGTCCGATGAGGCAGCCATATTATGATACATCTGTTTTTTTCGATTTTTTGGGATTCTGAAGCGATTTGATAATTTCAGCCGGTATTTCGGACAAAGGCGTTACCTGATCTGCGGCTCCGAGCTTGATGGCTTCTCTAGGCATTCCGAACACCACGCAGCTTTCTTCATTCTGAACAATGGTATGCGCGCCGCTCTGATTCATGGCAAGCAGTCCTTTGGCGCCGTCCGCGCCCATTCCGGTCAGCAGAACGCCAATGGCATTTGCTCCCGCATGTTTGGCAACAGAATGAAACAGCACATCCACACTGGGACGCTGATAATGCACCGGAGGACCGTCTTTGATTTTCACCAGATAAACCGCTCCGCTGCGCTGCACCAATATATGATGATTTCCCGGAGCAATCAACGCTTTTCCCGGCAGCACCGAATCATTATCCGCAGCTTCGCGAACTTCGATATCGCAGACTTCGTTAAGACGTTTGGCAAACGCGCTGGTAAAATGTTCCGGCATGTGCTGAACAATCACAATACCGGGCGTACTGATCGGCATGTGCCTCAAAATCAATTCGATAGCACGGGTTCCGCCCGTAGAGGCTCCGAGTGCGATCAGCTTATGGGTGGTCTCCAAACGCAGATCAACCGGTTTCACGATCTGAGCCGATGGCAATTCTTTATCCCTGTTACGGGAAATACGCGCGGAAGCCGCAGCCCGGATTGCATTGACCAGAATACGGGATACGTCAATCGCGGAATAGGACGAGCCGGGTTTGCACAAGACCTCGACCGCTCCCAGTTCCAATGCTTTCAAGGCATTTTCGCTGTTTTTCGGAGCAAGCGAGCTTAACACTACCACTGGCATCGGATAATGCTTCATCAGTTTTGCCAGAAACGACAATCCGTCCATTCTGGGCATTTCCAAATCCAGAGTCAGCACATCCGGGTTCAGCTTTGCAATTTTTTCCCGCGCCACATAAGGGTCTGCCGCAGTGCCAACGATTTCGATATCCTGATATTTGGAAAGCTCCCGGCTCAGCAATGTCCGCACAATTGCCGAATCGTCTATAATCAATACTTTAATCATGATGGTATGCTGCCGAAATTAACGTTTCCAACCGCCAATAAGATGAAGATGAAGATGGAAAATCACCTGACCTCCGCCTTTTTCCACATTGATCAGCACCCGATATCCGGACTTGTTCACGCCTTCTTTTTTTGCCATCTCTTTGGCTGTCAGAAACATATCGCTCAGAATATCCCGCTCTTCCTCTCCGATATCATTCAGACTTCGGATATGCTTTTTGGGAACAATCAGAATATGGACGGGTGCTTCCGGGTTAATATCCCGAAAAACAACTAAGTTATCGTTTTCATACAAAAATTGAGTCGGGATACTCCCGTTTGCAATTTTGCAGAACAAACAATCCTTTTCCATTCGCTAGTTCTCCTGTCAAGGTTATATTTCAGTGTAAATGATTTTCCGAAACAAGGCAATACCGAAATCACAGATATTTTTCGGATATATCCGACAGCATTTTATTCAGATAGGTTTATAAACAATAAGGGCATAATCAGAGGATTGAAGGATGATTATGGATTGAAGGATGAAAAATTCTTGAATCCAAATTTAAAAACTTTTTGACTTATCAGAATAATGATGATATGGATAATTTTACAGAGTAAAAAAGAGGCTGGCATCATCAATGAACAACAACTTAAGAGGAGGACAAGTCATGGCTGAAAGTGTGTACAAAGTTATCGAATTGGTCGGATCGAGTGAAGAGTCTTGGGAAAAAGCAGCAAAGAATGCTGTGGAGACCGCAGGCAAAACTTTGAAAAACCTGAGAATTGCAGAAATTGTCAAACTGGATATGAGAATCGAAAACGGCAAAGTAGCGGAGTATCGCGCCAGAGTCAACCTCTCCTTCAAATATGAAGGCGACAAAGATTAATTTAACCCGAATCCGATGTTGTGCGGATCATATATGTCTGCATAACATCGGTTTAGACTATCGATAGCTTTCCTTCAAAATTGCAGACGCGCTATATCCGGCTTCTGAAAGCGCTTTTGCCGATTCAACCGACAATCCGAGCCCGTGTCCTTTGCCGATTCCTTCGAAATTCCACATTCGATCTGCTGCATCATAGTGAATCTTTGACGGACATGAGGGCAATTTCAGGCTGTTGCGGAAAACTTCGCACGACACGGCTTCTTCGCTATCCGCATAGATCAGATGAATCTGAATATCGCCATTTTTTTTCCGTTCACGGCGAATATCCGAAACCGAAGATTCATTGACCTGTTTTGCCAAATCCGCGCCCGGAATACTCATCTTCCATGTTTCAGTGCCGCCTTTGGAAAACAGCAGCCAATCGCGTTTCGGAGTGAGTTTATCTAACAATTTCAATAATGTCATATCGGTATTGATGCCCACCGCCTGCTTTTCATCGGGAAGCTGTCCCATGAACACCATACAG
>CAZMDM010000318.1:0-3084 GCA_964564775.1 uncultured Desulfonema sp.
TCTCAAGGCAATGCCCACCCGCGCAGACCTTCAGGCAATGATGAGTGTCTGCGATGTGTATTTGGACAGTTTTCCGTACACCGGCGCATGTTCCCTGACCGACCCGCTCAATGTCGGGCTTCCGGCAATCACCATGTCCGGCAAAACCCTACGCAACAATGTGGCATCCGCAGTTCTCAGAACTATCGGCATTGAAGAAACAATTGCCCGAAATCCCGAAGAGTATATCGAAAAAGCGGTTCTGCTCGGACAGAATCCCGCGTATCGGAATATGATTCGTCAGCAGATCACGCAGACGCTTTCCCGCTATAATCCGATCACCGACACGGCTTCTTCCGGCATTAAACTGCTTGCCGCGCTCAGAGATATGACGGATAATCTGCGCCGGGAGGAAGTCCGCCTGACTGTTCAAGCGCCAGATGCTCTAAAGCAAAAGAGTCGGCAGCTGATTTCCAAATTGTTCGAACAGAAAAATCCGCATCTTCACTATTTTGTTTCAAATGAGATAATTCGTCTGCTGATCCTGCCGTACTTTGCCTCATACGAAGAAAACAAAGAACGCCATGCCATTGATATCGGCTCATGCTCGGGCAGTTCGGCAAAGCTTTTTCTGGACGCGGGATGGCATACAGATATGTTTGAGCCTGATCCGGCTTGTGAAGCGGGCTTGAATGAATTGGTTCGGCAATATCCCGGAAAAGCCAGGATGTTTAAGCAGGTGGTCGGACATGAAGCGGAAAATATGCTGATTTTTTATCAGGCGCAGATGGGATTTTCATCGCTCGATCCCTCTCCGTATTCCAAATTGCAGCAGGTTCTGTTTGTGCGTTCCGTGCATCTGAGAGACGCGCTTCGGGAACATAAGATTCCTCAGCCCGATATGATTCATATTGACGCGGAAGGCTCCGATCTTCAGGTATTTGCAGGCTATGAGCTTCATGCCATGCCGCCGAAATGTATCATGCTGCATTTTGATACCCGATTTCCCCAGCAGTCTGCTGATAAGGTGGAAGCCGCAGTTTCCGGCATCAGACAACTCGGATATGACAGCCTGATTTTCAGCTATGAGAATAAAGCATCTGCGCCGAATCGGGACTATCGCCTGAGCAAGCTCGAATTCGATATTGTTCCCAAAGAGCCGAATTCCGAAGGCACGATTCTCTTTTTCCGCAGAGAAGACAATCTGTTGTTGGCAATGCTGCTCAGGGTGTTACAAGGATTTCTGCGCCCAAAAACTGCATCTGATACAATTTGAAATATTCGCCCTGACGTGCCATCAGTTCTTCATGCGTTCCCATTTCGATAATCTGCCCATTGACAATCACCACAATCCGATGAGCATACGCAATCGTGGAAAGCCGATGGGCAATTACAAAGGTTGTGCGTCCTTTCATCAGATTTTCCAAAGCTTTCTGCACCAACATTTCGGATTCGGTATCCAGTGCGGATGTGGCTTCATCTAAAATCAGAATCGGCGCGTCTTTGATCAATGCACGGGCAATGCAGAGCCGCTGTTTTTCTCCACCGGAAAGCCTGCCGCCAAGCTCGCCGATCACCGTATCAAAACCTTTGGGAAAGCTCTGAACAAAATCATACGCATAAGCTGCTTTTGCTGCCGAGATGATCTCATCTTCCGATGCTTCCGGTTTTCCGTAGGCGATGTTATTGCGGATCGTATCATTGAACAGAATCGTTTCCTGCGTAACAATAGCTATCTGTTTTCGCAGAGAACTGATCGAAGCCTCACGAATATCCGTATCGTCAATCAGGATTCTGCCACCGCTCACATCGAAAAATCTCGGAATCAGATTGACCAGCGAGGTTTTGCCGCCGCCGCTCATGCCGACCAATGCGAGGATTTCTCCGGCTCCGACATCGAGATTGATCTGCTTCAATGCCTGAATGTCTCCGTAGTTGAGCGATACCTTTTCAAATCTGACCCGATGCGGCAGGATTGGAATCTCAACAGGATTCTGAATTTCCTTAATTTCCGATTCGCGTTCCAGAATATCGAAAATCCGATCCACCGCTGCCAATCCCTGCTGAATCGCATTGTTCAGATTGGACATTTTTTTGATCGGATCATAAAGCATCAGCACCGCCGCCATGAAGGAAAAAAATGTTCCGGCCGTGGAGGTTCCGTTCATCACTCTCGATCCGCCGTACCAGATGATAAATGCAATACCGCAGCCTGCTAGAAACTCCATGATCGGCGATGATAATGATCGTGCGGTTACGGATTTCATTTCAAGCCGGAATATCTGAGCGGTTCTATCGGCAAATCGCTGTTTTTCATGGGCTTCCATACCGAATGCTTTGACGATCTTGCTGCCGAAAAAAGTTTCGTGCAAAAACGCGTTCAGTTCCGCCATAGCTTCCTGACATCCGGTGCTGACACGGCGGACTCTTCTGCCGAATTCCACGACCGGATAAAAGGCTATGGGCAGAATAATCAGCGCAAACGCTGCCATTTTCCAATCGCGATAAATAATCACGATAATTAGTCCGACAATGGTAAAAAAATCTCTGAGCGAGCTGGTTACTGCTGTAGATACCATTGCCTTGACAACATTGACATCATTGGTGATCCGAGACATCAGCACGCCGGTTTTTTCTTCGTGGAAAAATGAGAGCGGCAAATCCTGAATGCGATCATAAAGCAGATTTCTCAATTGGCGGATGATATTTTCGCCCACATAGTTCATCAGATATTCCTGACCGTAATATCCCACGCCCCGCATGAAATATACGATCACTACGAAAATCGGAATAAGCTTGAGCATTTCCGCATCTTTTTTGAAGAAAATGTCATCCAATACCGGCTTGACCAAATACGCGGAAATCGCTGTGGACGCGGCAATTATCAGCATACACAACATGGCAAGAAACAGCCTGTTACGATTATTTTTAATCAGAATAATCAATTGCTTATGCCGGTGTTTCAATTTGGGTAAGATAATTTTTTTCATCTGTTTCATTTCTCTCTCAAGCCAACGCACTTTGAAAGCAATATCGTAAAAAGCTACTGATGTGAATATCTTCAAGTACTTCATATTTTTCGATATTGAGTTCATTGATATACAT
>CAZMDM010000319.1:0-14756 GCA_964564775.1 uncultured Desulfonema sp.
TCTCTCCGTCTCTGACCACTTTTGAAGGTTGAGGTGCTTTATCAGGTGGAACATCCTGATATGCAGGGTTGATCCATGTTTCCTGAACTTCATCGGCAAATGCACCGGAACCGCACAATGCCAAGCTGAGCATCAGAACCATAAGCAAAAAAAATCTCGATACTTTCATACTTTACCCCCTATATTTTATCGTTTACATCTTTATCTTGATAAGCAATTTTTATACCTAATAAAATAAATAATAATATTGATATGATAAATAAATATAACCAATATAAATCATCATAATATGTATGACGATACAACTTTTTTTGGAGTTCATGATAAAATCAGAATATTCTATGATACCGATAGTCATCATTTTTTGATGATATCGTGTATAAATTTTGATGATTTTATCATGCTACAAATTTTGTAGTTCATGCTCAGAGCATATTCCTTCTTGCCACAAAAAATTCAGAGTGTTAAAATTAGCATAATGATCATTTTTGAAGGCAGGAATGATCCTTGATTTTTCAACCTGAAGCAGACTGAAAATATAGCCGGCTTCAGCCTGCTTCAGCTTCTAGCCCTGAAATTTATTTTGGGGCGATACTTATTCCTTCTTGCCATTGAAAATACAGAGTGTTAAAATCAGCATAATGATCCTTCAGAAAGAAAGAGGGTGTAGCGAATGAACAAAGTTGGAAATCTCAAGCGAGTCAGGCTTTCCGTTCATGCAGGGACAGCACCTGATTCTAACGATCTTACGCCAGAGCCTGTGGAACTTGAATTTATCTTCGGATTGGGAACATCGGGAATGACACCATTCGAATACGAACTCAGCGACAAACACGAAGGGGATAGATTTTCCCTATCTCTTCGCCCGGAAGATATTCCGATGTTTTTCGAGCATCAGTGTATCTGTCTTCCGCGGCTTCCTGCGAATGCGGATACATATTATCTTACGATCACGATTGATAAAGTCAGCGATGTTTCCGCGTCGGAAGTTGTCAAAGCATTGGCGGAATCGACTGGCTGCGGAGGAGGTGATTGTGGCTGCGGATGTGGAGGACATCACTGAAGAACTTTTGGCTCTTGATCCGTTGTTTGAGCCGTATCGGAAAATTATTCAGCGCAGGATCGAGCGCAGAATGGATACGGAACAGAGGCTGACTCAGGGAGAAATATCCCTGTCCGAGTTTGCATTGGGACATGAATATTTTGGGCTTCATTTTCGCAATCGTCACTGGGTATTCCGGGAATGGGCGCCCAATGCCGAGGCGGTTTTTCTGATCGGTCAGATGACAGATTGGCAGGAAAAGCAGCAATTTGCATTAACTCGCATCAGCAGCGATGGCGTATGGGAAATTGAATTTCCCGAAGAGTTTCTGCATCACGGAGACTTGTATCGCCTTCGCATTCATTGGCAGGGCGGACAGGGGGATCGCATCCCTGCATACACCCGCCGCGTGGTTCAGGATATGAACACCCTGATTTTCAATGCTCAGGTCTGGCATCCTGAAACAGCGTATCCGTGGCAATCCGATTCTTCATTTCTTCCCTCTCATTCCTCACTTTTCATTTACGAAGCCCATATTGGCATGGCGCAGGAAGATCAGAAAGTCGCTACATTCCGGGAATTTACAGAATATACTCTGCCTCGAATCGTCAGAGCCGGATACAACACCATTCAACTGATGGCAATTCAGGAACATCCGTATTACGGTTCATTCGGATATCAGGTGTCGAGTTTTTTCGCGGCATCTTCCCGATTCGGAACACCGGAGGAGTTGAAGGAACTGATTGATACTGCTCATGGTTACGGCTTGCGGGTAATTATGGATTTGGTGCATTCTCATGCGGTATCCAATGAAGTCGAGGGATTGAGCCGTTTTGACGGCACGAGCTATCAGTATTTTCACGAAGGCGCAAGAGGGCGTCATACGGCTTGGGATTCCCGATGTTTTGATTACGGCAAATATCAGGTGCTGCATTTTCTGTTATCCAATTGCCGGTTCTGGCTGGATGAATACCATTTTGACGGATTCCGCTTTGACGGCATTACCAGCATGTTGTATCTGGATCACGGGCTGGGCAAAGCATTCACGAGTTATGAGGATTATTTCAACGACAATGTGGATGAAGACGCGCTGATCTATCTGGGCTTGGCAAACCAGCTGATTCACGATCTCCGACCCGATGCAATCACGATTGCCGAAGATATCAGCGGAATGCCGGGCTTGGCATATCCGGTGGATCAGGGCGGCTTCGGATTCGATTATCGTTTTGCAATGGGCGTTCCCGACTATTGGATAAAACTGACCAAAGATACTGCGGATGAATATTGGCATATCGGGCATTTGTGGTACGAGCTGACCAATCGGCGCAGAGAAGAAAAAACCATCAGCTATGCCGAATCCCATGATCAGGCATTGGTGGGGGATCAGACGCTGATCTTCAGACTGGTCGGTGCGGACATGTATCATCACATGCGGGTTGAGGATCAGAATCTCAGGACAGATCGGGGAATCGCGCTTCACAAGCTGATTCGGTTTATTACTCTGCTGACCGCGGGAAACGGTTATCTCAATTTTATGGGCAACGAGTTCGGGCATCCTGAATGGATTGATTTTCCCAGACAGGGCAACAACTGGTCGTATTGGTATGCGCGAAGACAATGGTCTCTTGCAGATGATCCGAAACTCAAATATCGCTATCTCGCGCAGTTTGACCGGGATATGCTGAAATTTGCCAAAGGCTTCGATATTCTGAGCTATCCGAATATCCGATTGTTATACGAGCATTCGGATGATAAAATACTTGCGTTTCAACGCGGCGAGCTTATTTTTATCTTCAATTTTCATCCGTTCAATTCGTACGAACATTACCGGATTGATGCGCCATCCGGCAAATACTGGATGCTGTTCAATTCCGATATGCCCGAATACGGCGGACACGGAAGGCTGGAGCTTTGCCAGTATCATCTGACACTGAGTGATGAGGCTTCGGAAAGAACCACTCTGAGCCTGTATCTGCCGAACAGAACCGCCATCGTGCTGATGCCGGTGCAGCGTGAGGTTCAAAGCGAACTTATGTGAAGCAGACAGATAGAAAAATATCTGATGACTCTTGTTGCAGTGTCCGCTCGGATTTGATAAGCTTACAAAAAATTCAAAACAACAGGAGGAGACATGTCCGGTCATAATAAGTGGTCAACCATCAAGCACAAAAAAGGTGCTGCTGATGCAAGACGCGGTAAAATTTTCACCAAACTCATCAAAGAAATCACAGTTGCGGCAAAAATGGGCGGCGGAGATCCTTCGGCAAATCCCCGTCTGCGGTCTGCTGTTCTGGAAGCCAAAGCTGAAAACATGCCTAAAGACAATATTGAGCGCGCCATCAAAAAAGGAACCGGCGAACTCGAAGGCGTAAGCTATGAAGAAATGACTTACGAAGGTTACGGTCCCGGGGGCGCTGCGGTATTGGTCGAATCTCTGACAGACAATAAAAATCGCACCGTAGCCGATATTCGCCATATCTTCAGCAAAGCTGGCGGAAGTATGGGAGAAAACGGCTGTGTATCCTGGATATTCAAAAAGAAGGGCTACTTCAGCGTAGATAAAAAAACAGTCGAAGAAGATAAGCTTATGGAAATCGCTTTGGACGCGGGAGCCGAAGATGTTCGGGATGGCGGCAATGATTTCGAAGTGATCACCGCACCCGATGATTTCGAAGCTGTGAAAAAAGCATTGGACAGCGCTGCCATCAAATATCAGAACAGCGAAGTTACCATGCTACCTCAGAATACCGTCAGTCTTCAGGGCAAAGAAGCCGAGCAGATGATGCGTCTGATGGAAACCCTCGAAGACTGCGATGATGTGCAGAAAGCTTATACCAACGCGGATATCCCGGAGGAAATGGTCTGAAAGGATACTGGGGCGGCAGCTTAACCGCCCCCGGTCAGCTGCATCATCAACACATCGCCGGTCAGGCGCAGATTCGCGTTGGAACGCAGGCTTTTCATTGCCGAATACACGGCATCCAGCCTTTTCAGTAGCAGATATGTTGGTATTCGATATGCCTCTGCAACGATTCTGTCTTTCATATCCTGATGAATCAGGCGTACATCGGGAGAGCGCCCTTTTTCCAGCAATGCCCGGCACAAGGCTATATCTCTGAACCATGATGCCATTACCATCAGGTCTTCTTTAAACGTTTCCTTGTCTTTGGACAATTTTTCTGCAAACGCCAATGTGGCATTGATCGGTCGTGATGGCAACAGTCTGAGTTCATTGACTATCCATTGTTGACGACGAAGCTGATCGGGATTTTCTTTGCGCTCCTGTAAGACCGGCATAAAACGGATCGGCTGGCATCGGGAGACGATGGTGGGCAGCAGATCGGTTTTTTCACGCGCGGTGAGTATCAGGATTGTGCGATCAGGCGGTTCTTCGAGCATTTTAAGCAGCGCGTTGGAAGCTTCGGGATTCATTGTGCCTGCCTGCACGATCATCACCACCCGGATTTTTGCCTGATAAGGCTTCATGGCAAGGATACTCGCAAGTTCCCGAATCTGATCTATTTTGATGAACGCTCCTGAAGGCGCTATTTGATATATGTCGGGATGGATTCCCAAAGCGATTTTCCGGCATGAAGAGCAGGATTCACATGGGGATAAGGTATCCGAATCTTCCTTATCCCCATCGCAATTGCACGCCATTGCGAATCGGACAGCCGCTGCCTGTTTCCCTGCGCCATCAATGCCGGTGAACATCATTGCATGAGGAATTTTACCTTTTTTCAGCAATACGGAAAGCAGGCGCAGCGGAATATCCTGACCGAGGATCGGCATTGCTTAACGCCCTCTTTTTTCCTTGTAATCCACGCGCTCTTTGAGTTCTTTGCCGCATTTGAAAAACGGAAGCTTTTTGGGTGTAATGGTTACTTTGTCGCCAGTTTTGGGATTTCTGCCCACATAACTTTTGTAATGTTTGACATAAAAGCTGCATAATCCCCGAATTTCGACCCGTTCCTCCTCAGCCAGTGCATCCGACATCTTATCAAAAAATATTTCCACTACTCTTGCGGCTTCTGCTTTTGAAATATTTGCCTCTGTTTTAAGAGCGGCAATCAGTTCCAGTTTGTTCATACATACTCCTTTATCGTAAAAGCGTTTAACGAATGATTAAAGATGATTATCCCTTAATAGACGCTATTCGGTAAAAAGTCAAGCTCTTATAAAAAGTTTTTTCAATCCTCCGTATTTCCAAAACTTTGGGCTTCTGATTTTATGCGGGAGAAACCCCGAAATCAATTTCAGGGGTATAAGCTTAAGCTTGCTTAAGCAGGCTTCGGTTTCTATCCGGGCGATTTATCGCTCGGCTGAACAGTCCGAACTATTGATCTTATATTAAGTTTCGCAGGAGATTTGTACAGGCAGTATCATGGGCTATTGAGCGATGAATAGCCCATGCTTTATCATCCCGATTCTGGATCAGTCCTCATGCCCTTCTTTTTTAAGAAGCTCCCGATACCAGCAGGAAAATTCATACATTGCCCGATAGCGGTCTTCATTGTTCACAAGCCCCAGACAGATATCCAATACCGCTCTGCCGTATTCATTGCTGTAAGCTTCCATGCTGCGGGTCTGCAGAAACTCTCTGACCAGCATTTGAGTGGTGCGCTTGCTTTTGTCTTTGCGGATGTCAATCGGGTCTTTGGGTTCCTGAAACGGGTCCCATTTGTCAAAGCCTTTTTTGAGAATCTGCTTCTGTCCTCTGGGAGACATGCTCTCGAAAATCATGCGTTTGCGCTGTTCGATCTCTTCTTTGGAAAACTCACTCATGAATAATCTCCCTGCAGGGGTCTTTTTCGATAACCCCCAGATAATCCTCATCAAAGATATTGAGCATTGCCATCGAAAGCGGCATCAGCATATCTGCCAACTGATAGCGGGAATGAATGGCTGCGGCAGCTTCCGAAGATAGGCGATACAGTTTCTGATACAATGCGTCCATATTGACTGTCGGATAAGACTTTCCTTTGACAAATCCCGAATTGCCACAGGTATGTCCTTTGCCGCCGATAGCTGTCGGAATCCCATAAATCCGGCATGTTACCGGACGATATTCATACAAATCGCATTGTTCGTCATCATTGAGCATAGGGCAGCGCACTCGTTCTAGCGCCATCTCATTGAGCAACTCTTCATCGCTTTTCCCATCCTCATGCTCTTTGAATGCTTTGCGCTTGATCCGGTGAATTTTGCGATCTGCCTGATTGGCTCTTTCCATCCTCATCTCACGCTCTCTGTCGTCAAATTTTTCCCTGAACCGGCGATTGATATACAATGCCTCGATCAGAGTCAGATCGAACAAGGCATGGCAGCAGTCCGCGCATTTTATTTTACAGGTAACGCAGTCGGGATATTCTGTTTTCACCCGCTCGAACACCGCATCCACTGTTTTCAGAAGCTCTTCATATCGTACAAAAAATCTTTCCAAATCCAAACTCATACGTTCTCACTTTTCGTTTTGTATTTTATATGATTCATCTGCCTCTATCATATAACACTTACCGATTGCAAGTATATGATGAGAAGGTGGATCAAATTCTTCATTGACATTCCAAGATAATTTGTCTATATACCGCGTTTCTGTTTTTATTGCCCCGACATTTTCGGATGCGGGGTTTTATTTTTACAGGAACTTGTTATTATGGATTTGAAAATCGAAGACATTCTTCGGCTGATCCCTGTTTCGGAAAGCACTATGCTTCAGTGGATCAAAGAGCGGAAAATTCCCGCGTATAAAATCAGGAACCAATATTATTTCAACCGCGCGGAAATCGAAGAATGGATTTTAACTAACAGAATTCATGTATCCGAAAATATTCTTCATATCAGACTCACCGAAAAACCTGTTTCACTGATCGGGCTTCTGAATCACGGCGGTGTGCATTATGATATTGCCGGAGACAGCGTTGAAGACAGTATCCGAAATGCAGTTGCAGCAATCAGGATTCCGGCGGACGTAAAACCCGAAGATGTTTGTATCGCATTGATTCAGCGGGAAGAAATGATGTCCACCGCAGTCGGCAAAGGAATTGCATTTCCCCATCCGCGATGCCCGATTATTTCGGATCTTGACAGCGAAAGCCTTTCGATCTGTTTTCTGAAAAACAAAGTGGATTACAAAGCCCTTGACGGTGAGCCGGTTCGGGTGTTATTTGTCATTATCTCCTCAAATTCACGCAGACATCTTGAAATCTTATCCAAAATATCCTTTCTTTGTCAGAAAAACGATTTTGTGTCTATGCTGCACAATCACGCGGATGAATCGTTTATCCGAGAATATATCGAAAAAATCGAATCCGAGTGGTCAAAGAGGTAACCATGCTGTTCTATATATTCGGTATCGCAATGATTGTGGCGGGCGGCGTATTTGCGCTTGTTGTATCTGATACAAGCAAAGCAAAAATAGTCTCTGCATTCACAGGTATCGGAAGCTTTTTTGCGGTTTATCCGGCGATCAAAGTTCTGCTTAACAGAGAACCCTTGATTTTTCACATCCGTTTGTCAGCGCCTTTCGGCGACATCAGCCTGATCCTGGATATGCTGTCTGCATTTTTTGTCATCGTGATTGCGATCATGAGTTTTCTCGGAATATTGTATGCTGTCGGCTATATGCTCCCTTACTGCAATAAAGGAAAAGCATTGAGTTCTCATTTTTTGTTTTTAAGCATTCTGATCGCCTCGATGCTGCTGACCGTAACGATTCATCATGCGTTGGCATTTCTGATTGTCTGGGAAATCATGTCTTTATCATCGTTTTTTCTGGTAACCTTCGAGCATGAAAAAAACGAGGTCTATGACGCGGGCTTGAATTATCTGATTGCCATGCACATCGGCGCGATATTTCTGACAGCGGGATTTATCGTATTATCGCTGTCATCCGGCAGCTTTGATTTTATGGCATTCAAAACCGCGCTGAAGCAGGGAAATATATCGGTTTTCGGGGTTTTTATTCTATTTTTCATCGGTTTCGGGATGAAAGCCGGATTTGTTCCGCTGCATACATGGCTGCCGCAGGCGCATCCTGCCGCACCGAGCCATATTTCGGGAATCATGTCCGGCATTATGATCAAAACCGGAATTTACGGGATATTACGCATCATCACGCTGATTGATTCGCCATCTCCCAAGATCGGATATTTTGTCCTGAGCATCTCTGTGCTTTCGGGATTGTTGGGCGTTGCGTATGCGATTGCCCAGCACAATCTGAAAAAACTGCTGGCATATCACAGTGTTGAAAATATCGGCATTATCGGTATCGGCATCGGTATCGGAATGCTGGGGATTTCGTATCACAATTCTGCGATGGCAATCCTCGGATTTTCCGGCGCGATTCTTCATGTGCTGAATCATTCTATTTTCAAATCACTGCTGTTTTATGCAGCCGGGATTGTGTATCAGAAAACGCATACGGTGGATATCGAGCGCCTCGGCGGATTGGCAAAAAGAACGACATTCACGACCGCCATGTTTCTCATCGGATCGCTTGCCATTTCGGGGCTTCCGCCGCTTAACGGATTTATCAGCGAATTTTTCATCTATTGGGGCATGTTCAACGGGCTGAAACACGGCATTATTCTGTCTGTGATGCTGGTGCTTTCGATTTCCGGGCTGGCATGTATCGGTGCCATGGCAATGCTGTGTTTTACCAAAGCCTTCGGCGTGGTATTTCTGGGAAGCCCAAGAAGTTGTTTGCCGGAAGATTTGTTCAGGATAGGGCTGTTTATCAAGATTCCGATGCTCATCGAATGCGTAATGATCGCGCTGATCGGATTGTTTCCCGCGCAGGTCTTTTCCGTAATATATCGCATCGCATCTCAGTTTGCCGATACCCAAAACTATCCGATTGCCCGATCATTAACGATCCTGAACACGCTATCCAAAGGATTTGCGATATTCCTGATGATCGCGGCGTCAATATGGCTGATACGATATTTATTGCTTCGCAGCAGAAGTGTATATCCATACAAAACATGGGATTGCGGATATCAGGCAGGAAATGTCCGTATGCAGTACACCGCGTCTTCGTATGCCGCACCGTTCATCAACATTATCAAACCGGTCTTGGATTATCACGAACAAGTCAAGCATCCGGCACGGTATAGTATATCTTTCACAGAACCGTTTGCAGGCAGAGTCAGACCTGCGCCGGATTATCGGGAAATGGCAAAGCTGCGTGCTGCGGATGTGTTTCCAATTACGGCAAGCTTTGAAAGCCACACTGAGGATCGGGTGGAAAGCAATCTCATTGATCCGATGATCCGTTTGTTAAAGCGCTTTCTGAAGCTTTTCTCATGGATTCAGAGCGGCAATATTCAGATGTATATCTTGTATGGGCTGATTTTTCTCGTGGCAGTTACGATTTGGATTATGGGGAGTTAGGCATTCAAAATGATTATCAGAAATGAAACACCATCGGATATTGCAGCAATATCCGAACTTACGATAGCCGCTTTCCGAACCCTTGCAATCAGCCATCACACCGAGCAGTTTATTATCAAGGCTCTGCGTGCGGATAATGCGCTGACAATTTCGCTTGTCGCGGAATTAGACGGAAAGATAGTCGGTCATGTCGCGTTTTCACCCGTAACCATTTCAGACGGAAGCCTAAACTGGCATGGTCTGGGACCTGTCTCTGTGCTGCCGGAATACCAGAAGCAGGGTATTGGCAAATCGCTGATTCATAAAGGATTGTCTTTGCTGAAAGATTTGGGAAGTCAAGGCTGCGCTCTGGTAGGCGATCCGAATTACTACAAACGGTTCGGCTTTAAAAATATCCCGGATTTGGTTCATGAGGGGATTCCGCAGGAATTTTTTCTTGCTTTGTCGTTCAATGAAACAACTCCTCGCGGAACTGTTGTATTTCACAAAGGGTTTTGGGCAACCAGCTGAGGTTATGTCGAATCGGAAAAAGCGATAAATCGCCCTGAAGCAGGCTTGAGCGAATAGCCCTGAAATTGATTTCGGGGCTTAGAGGAACTAAGTTTATGGCTTTAAAAATATTAAATCTTCTGATGCTGATGATTCTGCCGTTCGTGTTTGTCGGAATCATCAACCGAACCAAATCCTTCTGGGCAGGAAGGCAGGGACCGGCAATCTCTCAGTTTTTTTTCGATGTACTCCGATTGTTTCAAAAGGGAGAGGTTATCAGCCATACCACATCATTTGTGTTTCAGCTTGCGCCGGTCATCGGCTTTTCCGCGGTGATCGTTGCCGGGCTTTTTGTACCGATAGTTCATCAGAAGTCGGTCTTGTCATTTGAAGGAGATTTTCTGCTGTTTTCCTATATTCTGGCAACCGGAAAATTTTTCAGCATTATCAGCGCAATGGATACCGGATCCAGCTTCGAAGGCATGGGCGCAAGCCGGGAAGCCCTGTTTTCATCGCTGGTCGAGCCTGCATTTTTTATGATGCTGGGATCTCTGGGCATTCTTGCCGGAGGCTTGTCGTTTCAGGATATTATCTCATTTTCACACCAGCGAAATGATCTGGTGATTCTGAGTTCTCTGTTATGCGTGCTGATTCTCTTTGTCATGCTGCTGACCGAAGGATGCCGGGTTCCGGTGGATGATCCCAATACCCATCTGGAACTGACCATGATCCATGAAGTCATGGTCTTGGACAATTCAGGTCCCGGATTTGCCCTGATGCAGTATGGTGCCGCAATGAAAATGTTTATCATCGTTTCTCTGATGAGCAATATCATTATCCCGGATACGCTTACAGGCTGGGCATTTATTGCCGCATTCATTGCGATCACCATCATTGCCGCAGTTTCTGTCGGAACCATCGAATCTCTGATGGCGCGCCTCAGAATGACGCATGTGCCGAAATTTATTTTATATATGACTTCGCTATCCTTTGTGCTGCTCTCGATAGTCTCATTGTTTGTGTACGGAGGCGTCCGATGATTGATTTTCTGATTATATTATTCGGGATTACCATGATTTACATTGCCGGAACCGGCAGAGTCGAATCTTATATCCGTGCGCTGTTCATGCAGGGGATGCTGCTGTTTTTTCTGGTAATTGCGGATTACAAGGTGATGAACATCGCAAACCTGATTTTTCTGGCATTCGAAACCTTGGTTGTCAAAGCGGCCGCCATTCCGTTGTTCTTGGATAAGATCGTGCATAAAAACGAAATTCAGCGCGACATCGAGCCGTATATTCCCAATTTCCATGCCCGGCTGATTGCCAGCATTATCTTTGCACTGGGATTTTATGCCGCATACTGGAGCATCAGAAACGCGCCCGAACTGCGTCCGCTCTATTTCGGAACCTCTATTTCCACGATTATTATCGGTCTGCTGGTGATCGTCATCCGAAAAAAAATCATTACCCATGTCATCGGATTCATGCTGATCGAAAACGGTATCTTTCTGATGGCGCTGTCCATTGCCAAAGAAATGCCGTTCATTGTTGCCATCGGCGTGTTGCTGGATATTTTTATGGCAGTGTATCTTTTCGGATTGTTTATCAATAAAATTCACGATGCTTACGCGGAAATCACCGTAGATACGCTGACGCATTTGAAGGATTGACAAAAATGATAGCCATAATTCTACTGCTGCCTGTTGTTCTCGGCATACTGATTTTCATGCGGAAATCTCTGATATTCGGAGGATTCTGTAATGTGTTCTATGCCTCGGTGCTGCTTGCCGCATCGGTGATTTTATATATTTCGCCGGGCAGCTTTACGCGATATTTTCGCATAGATCAGGTCAATATATTGTTTTTACTGATACTTGCAATTCTTTATCTGGGAATCTCTTTATATAATACGGACTATATCCGGCATAAGGAAGCATCTGCATACAGCCATGCGTTCTATGCTATCCATCTGCTGCTCTTTGTACTGTCAATGGTCGGCGTAATTCTCAGCACCCATCTCGGAATGCTGTGGGTGTTCGTCGAGGCAACCACCCTGACCAGTGCGTATCTGATTTATTTCAATCATTCGGACGCGTCGCTGGAAGCCACTTGGAAATACATTTTTATATGCTCGGTGGGCATTGCCATTGCATTTGTGGGTATCATTATTTTGTCTATGGGACTCGGACATTCGGATTCATTGTTTTTCGATGATTTATATAAAAATGCCAAAATCATCAACCCTTTCTGGTTGAAATTGTCATTGTCGTTTATTTTGGTCGGTTTTGGCACCAAAGTCGGATTTGCGCCGGTTCACGCATGGCTGCCGGACGCGCATTCCGAGTCTCCCTCCCCGGTTTCCGCGCTGCTTTCGGGAACTCTCCTGAATGCAGCGCTTCTTGGGGTGCTTCGGGTCAGCAAGCTTTTAAAACTTGCGGGACTCGAAGTCTATGTCAGCCAGCTTCTGCTGCTCATGGGATTTTTATCGCTGTTTATCAGCGCGGTGTTTATTCTGCGAATTGAGAATTACAAACGGATGCTGGCATATTCTTCGATTGAAAATATGGGCGTTATTGCCATCGGACTCGGTTCCGGCGGCTTGGGAATTTTTGCCGCAATGCTGCATCTGACTGCGCATTCTCTGATGAAAGCTTCGTTATTTCTGACATCGGGAAATATTCAGCATCGCTATCACAGCAAACACATCGGCGAGGTGCGGGGCTTGCTGAATACGGACAAAATCACCGGATGGCTGTGGATTTTTTCATTTATCGCAATTGCCGGGATTCCGCCGTTTCCCTTGTTTTTAAGCGAATTTTTCATTGCACAATCCTTGCTGTCAAACGGCTCAATACTTTATACGGTGATATTTTTTCTATTGCTGACCATTGTGTTGGCGGCAATGGGGCGATCCGTGCTTCGGATGAGTTTCGGAGAATCTGTCAGAAGCAATGATGATAAGCCTTCGGGTATGCTGACCTATCTGCCGCAGATGATGTTTCTGCTGATTCTCATCATCATGGGCGTTCTTCCCGGCGGATTTAAAGAACTTCTTGAAAATGCCGCAAAAGGACTGTAAGGGAGGCGGATACGATGAACCGAATCATCACCAAAAACGGAAAAGCGATTGCGTTGAAAGATATCCCGGAGTTGTCTCTGCCTCAACTGCGGGATGAAATTGCCGCACAATGTCTGAAAGGCAGCCGGGTGGTATTGTTCTTTGCCGCTCCTGACGATAAACTTTATGCCGTGCTGTCCGAAGACGATAATTCGCGGCTGTCGGTATCATCGGCAAAAATCGGAAACGATAAAGCATATTCCTCGTTGAGCAAAAATTTTCCGGCATTGCATGTATTCGAGCGAGAGCTTTACGAGGATACCGGCTTGATTCCCGAAGGTCATCCATGGCTCAAAGGCATCCGCTATCCGTTTTATCGCCATCATCCTGAAAAAACAATGGAAACCTATCCGTTTTTTACAATGGAAGGCGAAGAAGTCCACGAAGTCGCGGTGGGTCCGATTCATGCCGGAGTGATTGAGCCGGGTCATTTCCGCTTTATGTGTCAAGGCGAAAATGTGTATCATCTTGAAATCCAACTCGGATATCAGCATCGCGGGCTTGAAAAATTATTCGCCAAAGGGCAGTTTCAGGAAACGCTTGCCGAATCAATCGCTGGTGATTCCGCGATTGCCCATGTCATGGCATACACGATGGCAATGGAATCGCTGGGTCAGGTTGAAATCAGCCGAAGAGCGCAGGCAATCCGGGCAATCGCGCTGGAAATGGAGCGGGCAGGCATTCATATCGGAGACCTCGGCGCATTGGCAAATGATGTGGCATACCTTCTGGGCAATGCGGTCTACGGAGCAACCCGAACGCTGGTCATCAATTCTCTGCTGGCAATCTGCGGCAGCCGTTTCGGACGCGGACTGATCCGGGTCGGCGGAGTGGTGTTCGATATAGAGTCCGATAAGATTCGGGAAATCAAAACGATTCTTGAAAAAGTCAGATACGATGTGATCCTGATGAGCGAAACCATGTTTTCCACACCGACTGTTCTCGCCCGATTCGAGCAGACCGGCATTGTGGATACGGAAAAAGCGCGTCAGATCGGACTGGTGGGACCCGCGGCGCGTGCATCCGGCATATCGCTCGATGTGAGAAGCGATCATCCTTTCGGCATGTATCGCTATTCTCCGATTCACAAAATGACCATGCTCAGCGGAGATGTGTTTGCTCGTGCCTATATCCGATATTTGGAAATCACGCATTCGCTGGACTATGTGCTTGAACTGCTTGATAATCTGCCCAATGACGGCACAGACCTCAGACCTGTTACCCGGCTTGCGCGGGATAGTTTGGTGGTCTCGATGGTCGAGGGATGGCGCGGAGAAACAGCTCATGCGGCAATTACCGACAGCAACGGGCATCTGATGCGCTACAAAATCAAAGATCCGTCATTTCACAACTGGTTCGGACTGGCGCAGGCTGTTCGGGGCAACGGTATTTCCGATTTTCCGCTCTGCAACAAGAGTTTCAATCTGTCTTATTGCGGGAATGATTTGTAGGAAGGCACATATCAAACTGGAAGCTGAAAAGTATCACCGTAAATCTGTTTCAACTTTCTATTGCGGGAATGATTTGTAGGAAGGCACATATCAAACTGGAAGCTGAAAAGTATCACCGTAAATCTGTTTCAACGCCCCGAAATAAATTTCAGGGCTGAAAGCTCAAGCCTGCTTAAGCAGGCTTCTTTCTGCTTATAGCCGGGCGATTTATCGCTCGGTACAATACAAAGAGGTATTTATGTTCACCAATCCGCTCAATC
>CAZMDM010000320.1:0-6548 GCA_964564775.1 uncultured Desulfonema sp.
CCCGTCCACAGGCTGGAATCCTCATCTTCCTGGCATGGGATTTATCCGAGTCTGCGATGTTCCGAACAAATCCCGGACAGATTTCATCCGAAACCATTACCGTCTGCCTAAGAATGCTTCAATTCTGATCAGCACACAGGGCAGGAGAACAGGCAATGAAGAAAATGACGCGGAAGCGCATGAAATCTATTCTCTGGGCAAAAGCGGGCGATTCAAGCCCAATGTGCTGGGAGATGAACATCGCTTCGAACATATCAGCCCCTTGAGGCTTTGGCGCTATCTCAATCCGATTTTGAAAAACTCGATCAGAACCGTAATCGGAATGATTCCCGCGTATCTTCAGATCGGCGCGGGATACACCGCGATATGGTTCGGACTGACATTTATCCGAAATGTGCTGGCGGATTTGTTTTCCTCTTCCGGTACGCGCATCAATGCATGGTCATCCAAAGATGTCAATTTCGATAATGTATCTCAATCCTTATTTTGGACCGGCTTTTCCGTACCGATTTTGGCATCGGTCAAACTGGGCTTCGATTATGTCTGGCCATTTGCCTTGGATACGCTGTTCCAACGAGAATTATTCGTATGGGTAAAATTCTTCACGATCTGTATTGCCAACGGAAGTTATATTGCCTTGCACAACAAGTTAAGACAGTTTGACAACAAAGTCATTCGGGCAAATTTTTTCAGAAGCATTCTGGCATGGCCCTTTGCCGCGATATTCGAACCTGTCGGAAATTTGATGATGGTTCCGAGTATTGTGCAGGCAAAATTCTGGTCCGAAGTGGTTGCCGCATTCATCGAAGGATTCGGCAAGTTCAGGCAGCGCATTGTGCTGAGGCGCAGAGATTATATGGAGATTCTGCCGCTTCTGCGTTCTGACAAAAAAGAAGAACGACTTGTTGCCATGCTGGATGTTCTCTACATCTGGTCAAGGCGGCAGGGAGGAGCAAGCTGTCTGGCTCAGATTCTGACCGGGCAAAAAAGCGGTTTATTCCGGCGAAAGCCTGCGGATGCGGCATTTTCCGATTATCTTCCCATGATGATCCGATTATTTGATGCAGAATCCGCACATTATGAACTGAGTCTGTTTATTGTGGAAAAATATTCCTCGCATGAGGCAATCGTGTTGACGGATATGATAAACGCCTCTTTGGTATCGTTCGATATGTGGCTGAAAAAACTGAAAACTGCAAAGTAAACCCATGCCGATATTTCAACTAACCCGGAAAATTGCGTTTCCGCCGCCCCGCTTTGCTGAAAAAGAAGGATTGCTGGCTGTCGGCGGTGATCTGAGTTGCGAGCGTCTGCTGCTCGCGTATAAAATGGGAATTTTCCCGTGGTATTCCGAAGGCGAACCGATCCTGTGGTGGTCTCCCGATCCCCGTCTGGTTCTGTATCCTGAAGAACTGCACATTTCCCGAAGTTTGAATAAGATTATCCGAAAACAGATATTTCACATTACTTTTGACATGGCATTCGACAGTGTGATCCGTGCCTGCGCAGAACTGAGAGAAGATCAGGGAACATGGCTGAATCAGGATATGATCGAAGCCTATACGCAGCTTCATGATATGGGAATCGCCCATTCGGCAGAAGCATGGCTGGACGGAGAGCTTGCGGGCGGGCTTTACGGAGTTTCACTGGGAAGAGCATTTTTCGGAGAATCCATGTTCTCACGGGTGAGCAATGCCTCGAAAGTCGCGTTCGCGACTCTGGCAGAATATCTGAAAAGCAAAAATTTCAAATTGATAGATTGTCAGGTGAAAACCAATCATCTGATGCGATTCGGGGCAAGGGAAATTCCGAGAACTCTGTTTCTGGAACAGTTGGCAGTTGCACTTGAAACTCCCACCCTTGTCGGAAAATGGACAATGACGGGAGTTGAGAACTGAATTTGAAAAGATTACACACAGCGTTTGATTTCTGTCGGAATGCCTGCAACTGTCCAAATCACACGGGTCGCACACGCTGCCACTTTCTGATTCACGGTTCCGACCATATCCCGAAACAGCCTTGCAAGGGCATTGTCAGGCACAATGCCGCATCCGACCTCATTGGAAACCAGAACCACCGGACAGAACGAGGCTTTCAGTGAATCAACCAAGCTCCGAATATGTTCTTCTATCTGTATTTCCGGCAGATTTTCCATCATCAGATTGCTCATCCACAAGGTCAGACAGTCCACCAGAATCACATCCGCATCCGGGCTGTGTTTTTCGATTGCTTCAGCAACATGAATCGGCACTTCCAACGTTGTCCAGTCATGACTTCTTTCTGCCTGATGTTTCCTGACCCGATGATTCATCTCCTCATCATACGGGATGCAGGTTGCCATGAATATCTTCCGGTTTCCGGGCATGGTTTCGGCAAGCTGCAAGGCATGACGGCTTTTTCCGCTGCGACATCCTCCGATAACAAATATGATCTCTTTCACTATTTTGCCATAGCTTCGGTTGCGCGTTTCGGGTTTGCCTCAACCGATTTCAGAATATCCGCAACTTTGCTTTCGGGAAGCCAATTCACCTTGCCGGTTCCGACATCATACATCGCGCCCACGACTTTGGCTTTGCCTTCTTTGACAATATTTCTGACCGCAGGGCTTTGCATGAACAGATTTTCAACTGCCTGCCAGACATTTTCTTCAATGGCAAACGGAATAATTTGATCATCATGAATGTCCGCGTGGGACGCCATAGCGCGTTTGACTGCCGGTTCGATGCTTTGCACCAGAGGCGGAATATTGCGCTCCAAAGCATGTCCTTTGCCATGCACCGCATGAGTAACTGCCGTAACCGCACCGCACTGGGTATGTCCCAACACCACCAATACCGGCGTCAGAACATGCGCCAGACCATATTCGATGGAGCCGATTTCATCGGTATTGCACACATTACCTGCCACGCGAATCACAAACAGATCCATCACGCCCGCGTCGAAAATATGCTCCACCGGCACTCTGGAATCCGTGCAGCTCAGGATGGTTGCATACGCGTAGTTTTTCTGATTTTCCTTGCCTGCCAGAGCAACCCGTGCAGGATCATAATCCGGGCATTTTTCGGTTCCCGCGACAAATCTTTCGTTGCCTTCTTTAAGCTTGGCAAGAGCCTGTTCCGGTGTGGGTTTCTGCACCGGAGCCGGGGGTTCGGTTTTGGCATCCGAAGCCATTGCCGATCCTGCAATTGCGAGAATCATCCCAAAGATCAGCAGCATTTTGACGATTTTCATTTTTTCCCTCCTACGATGATTTGAACGTTTTTCAGCCCATATCATAAGATGTTCGGTCTTTCAACAAATGTTTCTTGACATACCCGGATTCATCTGCTATCTAAACCTCCCATAAAATGTGCTATAGAAACTGAATGCTTTCTATTGTAAAATGAGAGACACATTATACCATGCTGTTCAGCTATAAAAACAACAAGGATTGGGTTGAAAATTTTTCGGTCGTCATGCAGCTCGGGCTGACAATGGCAGGCTGTATCCTCTTGTGTTTTTTTGTCGGACGATTTCTGGACAGGCTCTTTCATCTCAGAGGCATATTTGTAACGGTGTTTATTCTTCTCGGAATCGCGGGCGGTGCAAACGTGGTCTATCGCCAGATTCTCGAAATCACCGAAGATAAAAAAGCTCGGAAAAAGACCGATGGATAATATCGCGGCTTCGGTCAGACAGACGGAAAAAAAATACTGTTCTGCCGCCATCATTGCTGCAATAGCAATTGCACTGATCTGTATGGCAGCCGGGTACAAGCCGATAGGCAGATCGCTGATACTGGGTACGCTGTTCAGTATTGTCAATTTCGTTCTGATGGGGGAGACCCTGCCCTCGCGGATAGACAAGACCAAATCCAAAAATGTGGTCAAGGCATTGATTTCCGTGATCGTGCGATATGCGATTATGGCAATTCCTCTGGTAATGGCTTTGAAATCGCCGCAGGAATACAATATGATTGCCGTGGTTGTGGGAATATTTATGGTACAAGTGATGATCCTTTCAGATCATCTGGCATCACTGATAATTTCAAACCGTAAAAAACAGATCTAGGGGTAACGTTAACTATGGAAGAGCTTGGTAAGATTCATCAACTCATTGTCCCGATGTTCGGCTACAAAGTGGTCTTCAACCTTGAAACAATCGCTATGACGTGGATTGTCATCTCAATTCTCATCTTGTTCGGCACCTATGCGGCCCGCAAAAAAAATATGATCCCCCATCCGCTTCAGGTTGTCGGGGAATTGTTTATCGCTCAGTTCGGCGGACTGGTACAGGATGCGCTGGATGATACGGAAATGGCGAAAAAATATACGCCGCTGATTTGCAGCCTGTTTTTATTTCTGATGATTTCCAACTGGCTGGGAATTATTCCGCATCTGGCAGAACCGACAAAAGACTTAAATACGCCCTTGGGATTGGGAGTTCTGGGCTTTTTTATCGCGCATTATGCGGGAATCAAAGCCAAAGGAATCAAAACGTATCTTTTGGGATATTGCGAACCTTTCTTTTTTATGATGCCGCTGAATGTGGTCGGCGAGCTGGCAAAAGTGGTCTCCATCTCTTTCCGTTTGTTCGGAAACATCATGGGCGGCTCGATCATTATTCTGGTGGTTTCCTACCTGACGTACAGTGTACTTCTCCCGCCCTTTCTCAATCTGTTTTTCGGAATGTTCGTCGGCACGATTCAGGCATTCGTGTTCACGATGTTGACGGTTGTTTATATTTCAGTGCAGGTGAAATAAGCTATGGCATCAGATCTTCAAACTTGGGTAAATGTGTCCGCATTCGTAGGGGGCGGTATATCCATGGGGATAGGAGCTATCGGAGCGGCTATCGGCGAAGGATACGCGGCTGCCTGTGCAAACTCGGCAATATCCCGCAATCCCAAATCAGCAGGTGATATTTTCAAGGCAATGCTGGTCGGACAGGCGATTGCGGAATCGGCCGCGATTTTTGCACTGGTCATCGCAATGCTTCTGCTGTTCAGCAAGTTTCCGGCAGACTCTTATGTAATGGTGGCAGTACTGATTTCCGCGGGAATATGTATGGGACTGGGAGCCATCGGCTCCGGTATCGGTTCGGGCTTTCCGACCGGTGCCGCATGTATCGGCATTTCCCGTCAGCCTCAGATCGGCAATCGTCTGACAACCAACATGCTGATCGGATCGGCAGTGTGTCAGACCCCCTCTATTTTTTCAATGGTCGTATCCTTTATTCTGCTCTTCACCGGATTTTCAACCCATTCGCCTTTGGCAACCTGTGCGGCACTTCTGGGCGCGGGGCTGTCTGCGGGCTTGGGGTCTATCGGACCCAGCCTGGGCGGCGGATTGGTAGCAGAAGCAGGATGTGAAGGCATTGCCAGACAGCCCAGCCGGGCTACGGTTCTGACCAATATCATGCTGCTCGGGCAGGCAGTCAGTCAGACCACAGCAGTTTACGGCTTGCTGATCAGTTTTATTCTGTTGTTCAAAGGCGTTCCCGAATCTACGGCATTGGCCCCGGCGATGGCGCTGCTGGGTTCGGGGATATGTATGGGATTTGCGGCAATCGGTCCCGGTATCGGTGAAGGATATGTGGGACAGAAAGCAGTGGATGCCATTGCAAGAAACGAGGATGTTACCGCAGTGATTACCCGGACCATGCTGGTCGGACAGGCGGTTACGGAATCTACGGGTATTTACGGGATGGTGATCGCACTCATCCTGATTTTTGTCGTTTAATCGGATGTACCTATTTTTAGGAGGAAAGAAGAACATGGCAATCGAAGGTGCAGACATTGTAAAGGCAGCAGCATTTCTGGGCGCAAGTATTTCGATGGGACTCGGCGCTATCGGACCCGCAGTCGGCGAAGGTATGGTTGCAGCAAAAACCTGTGAAGCTATCGGCAAAAACCCCAAAGAAGCCGGATTGCTGACCCGAACCATGCTGGTCGGACAAGCCGTAACCGAATCTACGGGTATTTACTCTCTGGTTATCGCCTTGCTCCTTCTCTTTGTAGTCTGAGTTTCGATAAAGGAGTTAAGAGTTAAGAAGTATCCGCTTAACACTTAACTCTTAACACTTAACTCTTTTTAAGGAAGGCAGTCAATGCAAATCATAAGCAATATAGCCCTTATCACGATCAACGGCACACTGGTGATTCAGATCATTTCTTTTTTGACCCTGATGTTCGTGCTTCGGCGCATTATGATCCGTCCCTTAAGCGATGTGATGGAAGAACGGAAAAATTACATCAGCACTCTGGGCGACGATATCGGTGATGCGGAAGAGCAGATGGAAACGATTACGAGCCAGTTGAAAAACCGTGAGACTGCAATCAGAGCCGAAGCCAATGCGATCAAAAAAGAATTGGAAGCGTCGGGAAGCCATAAGGCTGCCGAAATGCTTGCGGCTGTCAAAGAAGAGATCAGCGCGTTGAGGAGCAGAACAGAAAAAGATATCAGTGATCAGATTGCCGCGGCAAAACAGCATCTCGGAAAAGAAGCCGAAGCATTGGCTTTCCGAATTATGGAAAAGATTCTGGATCGGAGGCTTGCTCAATGAAACGC
>CAZMDM010000321.1:0-8054 GCA_964564775.1 uncultured Desulfonema sp.
GCCATCATCATAATCAGGATTTCGAATATTTTGACCCATCGGATCAGCTTGGATTTTTCTATTTTATCCGCGAGTTGTCCAGCAGTTGCCGAAAACAGAAAAAACGGCAGAATGAACAATCCGGCAGCCACATTGATCAGAATATCCGAATGTTCGGGTTTGGCGGATTTGTACGCAATCAGCAGAATCAGCGCATTTTTGAACACATTGTCATTGAATGCACCGAAAAACTGGGTCCAGAAAAACGGCGCAAATCTTTCGGTGGTCAGCAGTGCAAATTGGCTTTTTTCATCCTGATGAAAACTCATTTTATCTCTCCCAAACATTCTTCGAAACATATCAGGCGGTTTCCTACGGCATTTTATATTTTTTAAACTGATAGCTTACCTGCCTGTGCAAGTTCTTCCAAACCGCTTCTGTCAGCAATCGTGATATATTTCCCATTGACTTCAATCAGTTCCTGCTCCGACATTTTGGCAAAAATCCGGGACAGGGTTTCGGGGATTGTGCCTAAAAAACTTGCCAGTTGTCCTTTTGAAATATCGAGAATAACTGTTTCTTTTCCCTGCTCCTGTGCAAGATACAGCAGATACGCGGCAAGCCTTCCCGGAACTTCTTTGAGAGACAGATGCTCCACTTGAACCGTAAACTGCCTCAATCTCATTGCCAAGACCGCCAGCATATTCAGGGCAAGCGACGGATTTCGTATAATCAGATTGACAATGGATTCTCTGGGGAAAAACAGCAATGTGCTTTTGGCAATTGCCTGAGCATTCGCGGGAAAAGATTTGCCACTGAATACCGGAACTTCCCCGAAAGGCTCTCCGATGCCAATGATATGCAGAATCTGCTCTTTGCCTTCGGAAGACAGTTTGAACACTTTGACTTTGCCATCCGCAAGCACATAAAATCCGTTGGCAATATCCCCTTCGGAAAAAATCAGTTCGCCTTTTTTATACTGTTTCTCAATCGCAATATTCGCAATGTCTTCGGTCTGATCTCTCGGAAGACCGTTGAACAGAGGGGTATCTGAGATGATTTCAAGTTTTTTGTCCATATCCGATGGCTGCTCCTCTGCAAGGTTGAATCGCTAATTCTTATACCATACTATTTCTCAAAGAAAAAGCATGATCTGAAGATTTGCAGAGGATTCGAAGTTTGGAAATCCGATGATCGGAAAGTTTCCGGGTTATTTGTCTGAATATCATTTTTTTCCTTTATTTCCCTGTTCATTCAGTGTATATAATGTCAAATAAAACTGAATGAATATTCATTCATAGAAATAAACAATACAAAAACGGAGGCTTATCGTGTCAACAGAGGTTCGGTATCAGGATAAACCCTGGCTTTCTGTCTATGAAAACAATGTGCCGGAACATGTGAATTATGAGACGGTCTGTATGCCGGAATATCTGGAAAGATCGGCTCAGAAATTTCCGAATAACAATGCACTGACCTTTCAAGGATATCGGATGAACTACCGGGAACTGAACGAAGCGGTAAATCGCTTTGCCGCTTGTTTGCATGATTTCGGGGTAAAAAAAGGCGACAGTGTGGCAATTCTTCTGCCCAACATCATTCCCTGCGTCATCAGCTATTATGCGATTTTGAAAATCGGCGCGATTGCCGTGATGAACAATCCTTTGTATTCGGATCGGGAATTGGAGCATCAGTTTTTGGATTCCGAGGCAAAAGTACTGATCACGCTCGATCTGCTCGGCAACCGGATGATCGATTTGAGACCCAAAACCCAGATCAAGCAGATTGTTTATACTTCTATCGGCGATTATCTGCCTTTTCCCAAAAATCTGCTGTTTCCGTTTGTGGCAAAAAAGAACAAAATGGCTGCGGATGTGAAAGCCGCGCCGGAGGTTTATAAATGGAAAGCTATGCTGGCAAAATATCCGCCTGCTCCGCCCAAAGTCAGTCTGTCGTTTGACGATGTTGCTATGTATCAGTACACCGGCGGAACCACCGGCGTTTCCAAAGGCGTGATGCTGACACATGCCAATCTCAGCAAGCAGGTTCAACAGATCAGGGCATGGTTTCCCACCTTCAGCGAAGGCGCGGAAGTTATGCTGGGCGCGCTGCCGTTTTTTCATGTATTCGGCATGAGTACTGCCATGAATCTGCCGATATACTGCGGATGGGGCAATGTTCTGGTTCCCAAGCCTCAGCCAGATCAACTGATCGAAGCCATCAGCAAATTCAAGCCCACCTTCGCACCTCTGGTTCCGACCATGTACATCGGAATCCTCAATCATCCCGATATCAAAAAGGTCGATCTGACCTCCATCAAAGGCTGCTTTTCGGGAAGTGCGCCGCTGCCGGTCGAAGTCATCAGATCGTTTGAAGAGAAAACCGGAGCGATCATTGTCGAGGGTTTCGGTCTGACGGAAACTACACCGGTTACTCATGTCAATCCGGTCAATCCTGCCAAACGCAAAGTCGGCAGCATCGGCGTTCCGATTCCCGATACATTGTGCCGCATTGCCGCTTTGGATGATCCGAATCAGGATATGCCTGTCGGAGAATCAGGAGAACTTCTGATCAAAGGTCCTCAGGTAATGAAAGGCTATCGCAATATGCCAGAAGAAACTGCCAATGTTCTGACGCCTGACGGATGGCTCCGCACCGGAGATATTGCCATGATGGATAAAGACGGGTATTTTTATATTGTGGATCGCAAGAAAGACTTAATTATTTCAGGTGGTTATAATGTATATCCTCGTGAAATTGATGAGGTATTTTTCGAGCATCCCAAAGTTTTGGAAGCCTGTACCGTAGGGATTCCGCATCCGACCCGGGGCGAAGCTGCCAAAGTGTTCGTCGTTCTGAAAGCGGGTGAAAGCGCCACGCAAGAAGAACTGATGACCTATTGCCAAAGCAAACTTGCCAAATACAAATGGCCTATTGCTATCGAATTCAGAGACAGCCTTCCCAAAACCAATGTAGGCAAGATTCTGAGAAGAAATCTGAAGGAAGAATCTCAGAAATAATATCCTATCGAATCTGAAAAATAACCGGGCGATAAGCCGCCCGGATAAACACCGAAGTCCATCTATCCTTATCCGCAAAATGAATTTGATTTTATCTTTCATATTGACAAACATATCCAAGTATCCGATCATATAAGCACTATGAAACTCAAAACTCCGGGTCAGAAATACCACTACTTTTAGGACTAGCCCAAAAAAATTACGGACAGGTACTTATTATGAACATCATGGAACGTCTTCGAGCGCAGACCAAAAAGCTGCACATCCGGGCGCACGAACTTCCGTTTTTCAAAGCATTGCTGAAACGGAAACTGCCCATTGAATGCTATGTCGGACAACTTCGAAGTCTGGCAATCATCCATGAAACGCTGGAAAGTGAAACGCAGTCCTCCGATCATCCGGCAATCCGGCTTATTTGGAACGGATACATGCCCAAATTTCCCCTTATTATCAAAGACATCAGCCATTTCGAGCATTTGAAGATCGGAGATATTGTTCCGGCAACCCGTGAGGCTATGTCTATAAGCGACAAAATTATCCTCAGAAAAAAAGAAAACCCTGTATCACTGCTGGGTTATATTTACACTCTCGAAGGTTCGACATTGGGCGGCAAAGTCATCAAACCCATGATCGCAGACACATTCGGGCTGAAAGATTCCGAAGGCGTGCTGTTTTTCGACAGCTATGGGGAAAATATCCGTTCGAATTGGCAGAGTTTTTCTCAAAGAATGCTTCAGGCTGTTTCGAATAAAGCTGATGAGGAAAGCATTATCGAGGCATCTTATGAACTTTTTGAAGGACTTTTGAAGGTTTATGAAAACCTGCTGCCGGAGGAAACTATATGACCAAAGAAGATATTATCAAAGCCATCGAGGAAAAATCCCAGATAATTGCGGAAGCAGTTGTAGATCGGCAGTACAAGCTTCAGCCGCATATATGGGAGCCTTATGGCGAAAAAGGGCGTGAACTGGGTATTCGCGATATACTCTATACCTTGCCGTATTTTACCGAAGCCATAAAAGCATCTGACACATCTTTGTTTGTGAATTATGTCTTATGGCTGAAAGAGTTGTTTGCGGGCTTGAATTTTCCGGATGAAGTTTTGCCGGTTACGCTGGAATGTATGCGTGATGTCATGGCTGAAATGCTTGCTCCCGAAACGAATACGATTATCGGAGAATATATCAGCGCGGGATTGAAGCAACTCGGCAATGAGTTTGCCAAACAAATCAGCTTTATTCCCGACGGCTCGCCTTATGCGGATTTGGCAAGATCATATCTGGATGCGCTGCTTCAGGCAAAACGGGATGATGCCAATCGCATGATTATGAATGCGGTAAAACAAGGCGTCAGCGTCAGAGATATTTATCTTCATGTGTTTCACGCCACACAATATGAAATCGGAAGGCTTTGGCATCTCAAACAGGTAACCGTAGCTCAGGAGCATTATTGTTCTGCGGCAACCGAGCGCATCATGTCTCAGTTGTATGCCCATGTTTTTACTACTAATCGCATTGGAAAAACATACATCGGCGCATGTGTCGGCGGAGAGCTTCATCAGATTGGCGCAAGAATGGTTGCGGATTTCTTTGAAATGGAAGGATGGGATACCTATTATATGGGCGCGAATACGCCGACACCGAGTATTTTGCAGACAATTATCGAGCGCAACGCGGATATTCTGGGATTATCCATGTCTATCAGTTTTCACCGAAGCAAATTGGAAGAACTGATTCAAACGGTTCGTGAATCTCAGGATGTTCCGAAAAATCTGAAAATCATGGTGGGCGGGTATTATTTCATTCAGAATCCGGGGATATGGAAAATCATCGGTGCGGATGGCTCTGCAAAAAATGCACCAGAAGCGGTCGGATTGGCGAATTCTCTTGTTGCTGAAGGATAAATACTTACTTAAAAATTCTTGAATTATGAAGGGATTGCCGGGTATCGAATGATGATTGTGAAGTTAATAAGGACTTTGATATTATGGAAACCTCCGAAGAACAGGTTATCGGTATAGCATTTTTATGCGATCCTCAAGGCAGGCTGATCCGATTTTTAAGAGATGATCTGAATTTGTCTCAAAAGATCAAAACCGGTCAGCCGTTCACAATGGCATTTGAAACGGAAAACATCCGAAAAGCCTTTCAGTTTTTAGCGGAAGTCAGAAGCAAAGGCACTGCTTTTGATTGGGAACTGTGCGTCAATCTCGATAAAGGCTGTGAAGTCCTTCATTTTGCCGGATATAGTCAATCCGAACATATTTTTATTGTCGGTTCGAGAACCCGGTCGGGCGTGATCTTTTTCTGCGATGAACTGATGAAAATTAGCAATGAGCAGGCAGCCGAGGTGCGGACGCTGATGAAAGAACAGATTATGGCGAGCCGTGAAAGTTCCGAAAAAGAGAAAAAATATTACGAAGAACTGACCCGGCTCAATAGTGAACTTGAAAGCGCGCAGCGACAGTTGGAAAAGAAAAACCTCGATCTGAGCAATGCGTATCGGAAATTGGAAGAAGCTCAGAAACAGTTGATTCAAAGCGAGAAAATGGCTTCTCTGGGGCGTCTGGTCTCCGGGTTTGCCCATGAAATCAATACGCCCATCGGTATTGCGGTTACAGCTTCCTCTACGCTGAATGAAGCGCAGCAGAATATCCGGCAAATGCTGTCTCAGGAAGAAGTGGATGAGGAAGAACTGCTTTCCCATTTGGAGACGATCAGAGAAAGCACAGACCTGACGCTGATCAATCTCAAACGCGCGGCAGAGTTGGTATCGAGTTTCAAAAGAACCTCTGTGGATCAGAGTGCGGAAACCCCCCGTTTGTTTGACATGTCGGAAGTGATTCATGATCTGATCCTGAGCCTGTACAGCAAGTTCAGAAGCACGAAGATCACATTTTCAATCGAATGTCCCAAACCGCTGAATATTTTCGGATACCCCGGCGCGATCAGTCAGATATTGGCAAATTTCATGATGAACAGCCTGATTTACGGATTCGATGATGGCAGACTGCCGGGACAGATCAGCATCACCGCCAGCCGTAAAGAGGATATGATATGTCTGGATTATGAAGATAACGGACAAGGTATGGATCAGGCGATTGCGGCAAAAATATTCGAGCCATTTTTCACAACCCGCAGAGCCAGAGGCGGAACAGGACTGGGATTGTATATCTGCTACAATATTGTTACGGATCGCCTGAAAGGAACCATTGATTGTGAAAGCAGAATCGGACAGGGAACAACATTTCATATCTGCTTTCCCCTTGAAAAATTTGCTGAACCTGATTAAATTGCTGATTAAAAATTCGAAGTTCGGGAGAGCATCATGAAACTTGTCCGCAGGAAAGATAAAGATATCGCCGAAGATAAAAGCATTGAAACCAAGATGTTATCCGATTCATTCCGGGCGGTATGTCCCAAATCCGCACCTTGGAAAGTGCTGATCGTGGATGATGAGCCGGATGTTCATACGATCACGAAACTGCGCTTGAAAAACTTCACCTTTGCGGATAAATCTATCGAGTTTTTACATGCTATGTCCGGGACGGAAGCGCGTGAAATCATCAGATCGAATTATGATATTGCCGCAGCGTTGATTGATGTGGTGATGGAAACCGAAGACGCGGGGCTTCGATTGGTGAAGTTTATCCGAGAAGAGATAAAAAACAAAGCGGTTCGTCTGGTGATCCGAACCGGACAAACCGGGATTGACCCTGAGAAATATGTCATAGATCACTATGATATTGACGATTATAAAGACAAAACCGAATTGGTGGCTCAGAAACTCTATACCACGATCCGATCCGCGATCAAAGCCTATCGGGACATCAGCATTATCAATCGCAATCGTCAAGGGCTTGAAAAAATTCTGAATGCCGCACCTCAGTTATATCGGCTTCAGCCTATGGAAGAATTTTTCAAGGGCGTGCTGATGCAGATCATCGGCTTATGTCATCTGGGAGAGGACAACCTGATTTCGGCCAACGGATTTATTGCCCTCAGCGAGGACGGAGAAAAATTTTCGATCCGGGCAGGAACAGGTCGTTTTGCCGAAAATGTCAGCCCCGAAGATTTGGAAAAGATCATACAGGCATTGCATTATTCCGAAAATACTCTGCCGCCCGCATCCATGCTGATTCCGTTGAAGATACGCGAATATATCAGAGGGTTTATCTATCTCGAAGATGCAAGCCTTACCAGCAAAGAAGAGCGGCATCTGATTGATATTATGGTACGACAATGTATTGCTGCGCTTGAAAATCTCGATCTTTATCAGCAGCTTGAAATCGCAAATCAACTCAATGAACGGAAAAATCAGTTTCTGGGCATGGCTGCCCATGATCTGCGTAACCCGTTGGGCGGTATCCGCATGGTGTTCGATCTGATTCGGATGAGCGATGCAAAATGTCTGAGTGAAGACAGCCTTGAGATGCTGACACTGGGGGCATCTCAGGCAGAATATGCGATCAGTATTATTTCCGATCTGTTGGACATTGCCAAAATCGAATCCGGCAAATTAGAGATGAACTTCAAACTGATCGATCTGTCCGATGTCATCCGCCAGAGCATTGCTGCCAATCATTTCATGTCCGAATCCAAGCATATCCGGGTGATATTGGAAGATCAGAATAAAATATGGTGTATCCATGCAGACAGACAAAAACTTTTACAGTTGTTCACCAATCTGATCGGCAATGCGTTGAAATATTCGGAATCTCACACGACGGTTCGGATTGCGGTTGCCGATTCTGAAAACCGGACGATTATCGTGGCTGTAAAAGATGAAGGCAGAGGTATTCCGCCCAATGATATCGGAAAACTCTTTCAGCCGTTTGCCAAAGCTGATGTCAAAGCGACCGGCGGCGAACAAAGCACAGGCTTGGGACTGGTGATCTGCAAAAAAATTATTGAGGCGCACGGCGGAAGAATTTGGGTGGAAAGCGAACTTGGTAAAGGAACAACGTTTTTTGTGGCAATTCCGGCTCACTTTGAGAGCTAATATCCCCCTCACAACAAGGAGCTTGGGCTTTACCACATAAGTTTAGCCATGAGT
>CAZMDM010000322.1:0-3560 GCA_964564775.1 uncultured Desulfonema sp.
AATGAGTTATTAATATCAGGTAGTGTTTCATTTAACTCTTTCTGACAATCACCTCTATTATCATCACTCAATAGTTTGATAATTTTGAAAAAAATTTCATTAAAATTGCCATAAGCAACTTTTCTTACTATCTCATCTATAGTTCTTTTTATAATATTATCTATCGCACTAATTAATTCGCCTGAATTTTTAATACTTTTATAATCTTCATATTTAATTGAAAGTTTTTTATTTTCTGAAAGTATAATATCACTCTTTACCATACACATTTTTCTATATATTTTGAGAATATAATTCTCATAGGATGAAAAAATTTGTAAAAATTCAATAGTGAGGAGTTGTTCATAGGTAAAATACTTATCTTGTTTTAAATTATAATTCATTTTTATCGAATCAAGATTTTCCCGCAACTCATCAGTATTATGAAATGCTTTAAACATAGGCGTAAGGAAAGTGTGTAAATCATAATTGCCATCCCAATCTTCATCTTTCTCTTCATGATATTTATCTAATGAATCTAAAGATTTGTGCATTATATTATGAAATACCTGAATGCGTATCATTTCCTTATGCAAGAAATTATATTCACTTGTATTTCTATCTGAGGGTTTGTTTAAAATAAATTTGAACATTTTATAGCCTCCTGTTGCGATCCTAACACAAAGTTCAGCGGCGGCTGTAAGCCGTCCGGCTGCAACAGATGGTTAGGAAGTCTACATTATGCTGTTATATCTGCTAAAAGTTTCGGTGCGATACGGAAACCTGCTTTTTCACATAACTCTTTTACTGTCTCCGCTACCGAGAGCAAATCACCGACCTGCCGGGCATGAAGTATGATACCCAGTAAGCCCGTTACTTTCAATCCGAGCAATTTGGCGATTCTCCGTGCTTCCCGTTCATCCAGCAATATTATTTCAGCCTTTGTCTGGAAAGCAAGTGCGATTGCTTCCGATTCACCTTTATCAAGTTCACGCTGTAATACCTTAATCAGCGGAAAATCATTCACTTTCCGAACTTTTATCCATCCGTATCTGATCGCTTCACGGATTATATGAGAACCGGGCAATTCCTCATCTGTCCGCAGTTCTTCAAAAACACCGGGCGGAATCACTATCTCACCGAACTGTTTCCGAAGCAGAAAAAGTTTGTCAATGATTGCAAGATTCAGAATCGGTGAAGTGTTACTGATTACCGGCATAACTCAGATCATCCTTCAATTCATCTGCTCCGTAATGACGGCAGATTCCCCGATGCCCCAGCAGTATGCCGAACTCATACTTTCCGAGTCCTGCCAGTTCCCGTGCTTTTCCGAACGAGACAATCCCCTGAGAATATAAGGCAAGAGCCAGTTCTGTCATCAGTTTCTGTTTTATCCTGTCTTCGGGAAGACGGATAGCCTGAACGACAGATTCGGGAATCTGCAATTCGATACATCTGTTACCGAAGTTATATAATTCTGTCTGCATAAAAGTTAACTCTTTAATTTGAGGAATTTTTACAAAAGCCTAACAAAGGGTTAGGAGTTAAGATAATAATTCATTACTGACTATCTGAACCGAGATTTACAGAGGTTAAAGCTCGGTAATCTTTTAAATCTTAAAATCTCGGCTCAAAAATGAGAGAAAAGTAGTTCCCAGTAAACCAGGTAGTCCTATAAACATAGTGATATTTTTGACACACTATGCCAAATTTCAGCATACAGAATCATATTTTTCACTACATTTTGAGGACTACCGTAACCCACTACCTCTCAGACCTCATCTTTTCTGTGCAGAGTCAATAAGTTCTCTTGCAATGTCAAAAATTTCTTGGTGTGATTTCACACGAGCATCGCTATATTGTTGTGCCGAAATAGCCATACTTTTTGGTTGTGCAAAGATATTCTTAGTTGCTTCACATCCATGACTATACTCTATCTTATTCACTTCATCAAGAGCAAATCTCAATTGAACCCTTGCACCACCATTCATAGGGGCATCTATTAGGTTCTTCGCACTATTCATAAGGTTATCCGCTGCCTCTTTAATTTGATACCTACTATAAGCACACTCCTGAGCATAAATTAAAGGGACAGTCCAAAATGACAGGGCAACCATTGTTATCCCAAAAGCGATAAAAGCAACCATTGCCGGCTTCAACAGTGATTCAGCGTGAAAATAAACGTAACTGACAAAAAAGAAAAACGATTCTGACAGAGAAACACCCTTCCTGCTTCCCGGTCTGAATGTCTTAGATCGGGATTTCTGTATCCGGTATTTTTTTGTCTGTTTTTTTTACTCCTTCAATAGTTCGGACAATTTTCATGCTGCGATAGATCATTACAACGAACTGTTTTTTCATAACTCCTCCTTTGTTTAAAGCATTTTCCTAACAACATGTTCAGGTGCGCCGTAAGGCGTCAACTGCAACTGATGGTTAGGTGTTAAGTTAAACTATCTTATGGAAAATACCGATAAATTTCCTTTCTGTGCAGAATACGATATATGATGATTTCGTCTTCTCTTTTTTCATATCCCAATCTGTATTCTCCGAATCGGATTCTGAAAAAGTCACCTTTTTTCTTTTCTCCTTTTAACTTCTTAATGTTATAAGAACTTTCTGAAACCGAAGATTTGGCATGAAGTTCTTCCAGAAAAATTTTTACCTGACTTTTTTGCGGTTCGCTTACCTTCCGAATATCTTTCAGAAATGTCTTTTTGAGGGTAATTTTCATAATTGCTTAATCAACTCTCTTACTTCCTCATATTCAACAGTTTCTTCGTCCTGAACTTCTTCCATAGCTTTCAGCAATCCGTCATCAAGAAGAATCTCCTCAATCTTTTGATATATCTGATAATCAAGAATAACACTTTTTATCTTTCCTGACTCATCAGTGATATATGATTTTGCAATATTCATTTTTTAATACTCCTCTCTCAAAAATTAAGCAGCGAGCGTAGCAAATCGCTCCGGTAATACATAAGATGGTCAGATTTTTCTACGCTCACGCTATATATTTCTTCCCAAACATGCTGACCGAAATTATTTTGCCTTAGTTCCTTTCATCGCCTTTCCGCAATTCGGACAGGCTGTTGTTTTAAAGGCGTCCACCCAACTCTCCTTTCCACATTTACCACATTTAATCTTTTCCTTAGCCATTGTTACCTCCTTTGATTAAAGTAATTTTATTCCGTAATACTGCCATCTAACACAAATATGATCATCGCAAAGTTGAAAAGACCATATTTGTCAATCGGTACAAACTCCGGTTTAACTTTATGGATAAAATGAACAACAGGATCGGCAAGAATCAAAGGCAAAGCAAAACATAAAGAAAGCAGACCCGCAAAAGGGACGCCTATATCTTTTAAAAGTTTTAAAAACAGTCCGAAGAGGATATTGGATATAGGCATAAGAATTAAAAGGATAAAGATAACAATAAAATTTAAAAAAGGACCTTTATTAGCTATAACGCCCACTATCATAGCTATTATTACTGGAAAACATACCACAAGACCACGTATGCCGTTAACTTGAAGAGTTTCTTTCCAAAGGACAAGATTAAAATCTTTTCTGAGTGA
>CAZMDM010000323.1:0-1538 GCA_964564775.1 uncultured Desulfonema sp.
TGTTTGCAAAGCCCGTGATTTTCGGCTCGGATATGGGCGATTTTCAGGACATTGCCATGCTGCTGCTCAATGGCAGAGGAGCGATTCAGGTTCGGGATGCAGACAGTTTATGTCACATTTTATACGGCTTGCTGAAACAACGGCATATTGCGGATAAAATGGGCAATGCAGCTTATGAGGTATTTTCCCGCAACAAAGGCGCTGTGAAACAGACCGCAGAAATCGCAGCGGCTTTTATCAATCCGACTCAGGCAAAGGGCTGATCGGATAGCATATTTTATTGACCTGCCGCTTTTATCTGATATAATACCGCATTAAGTTATGAATATCTCCGTTACGAATCAACACTCAGCATTGATGATTGAAAAATAATTCAGCCATAAAAGTATTTATCAGCTATACTATATAAAATATTGAAATTAATAAAAAATTAGAGATGTGTTTCTGTCTTATGAGGATGGGGTGAGTAAGCATCAGATCAACGTGATTCTGGGCGGGCATGTATCGTCAGTTTCAAGTATGGTCAGATTTACTGGTTACATTTCAAAGAATATAATTCTATCCGGGCAGTTCGCCCAATACAATGATTTGAATCAGGATTGAATTTTCATCCTTCAATCTTTACGATATCCTTGAATCTTGATTCAGAATCGGACAATGAGAGGACAAAATGCCGACAGCATTGCAACTCGGTCATAAAGGCTGGAAAAAATATATAAAACAGCAGAATTGTCCACTGTCATCTTCTCTGACGCCTGAGCAGATAAATGAACGTGATCTGCTGCTGAACCGTATCCGGGAGGCTGCCCGCAGATTGAAAGAACAGTTTTCTGCCCGGAAGGTTATCCTGTTCGGTTCGATGGCGCATGGGCTTTGGTACAACCGGTATGCTGATGTGGATATAGCTGTGGAAGGTCTGTCGGATCGGTACTTTTGGGAGGCATGGAATCTTCTTGAAACGATCATCGGGGATCGGACTGTTGACCTCGTAGAAATCGAAAAAGCAGGCGAGCTTCTCAGAGGAACGATACAGAAGCAGGGAATCGAATTATTATGAGCATTTATCTCGAAATTGCCGGACGTATCCGTTCCGAAATACTTCAGCTTGATGTTATTGTGAAAAAAGCATCGGTTTCATGGCAGCTTGCTGCAAAGCATTCGGAATATACAGATATTTGTCTTGATTCTGTGGCACTGAATCTTCACAGCTTTTACTCAGGACTTGAACGCATATTCGAACTCATTGCCGGACATGTGGATAATAAATTTCCGGAAGGACAGACATGGCATCGTGATCTGATTATTCAGATGGCATCGGACATTGAAGAGGTGCGCCCCGCAGTTATCAGCGAAGATAGCATAAAAGCAATTGATGAACTGAGGCGTTTCAGACATCTGGTGAGAAAGGTCTATACGACAAGCCTTGCCCCGGAGAAGATGGTTCACCTTATGGATATGCTGCCGATGCAATGGAATCGGCTGACATCCGAGTTGTCGGCTTTCTCGGAATTTCTTGAGGAGTCTGACAGAATTCTGAA
>CAZMDM010000324.1:0-2849 GCA_964564775.1 uncultured Desulfonema sp.
GCCCTAAGCGGAGATATGATCCGGTGATCGCAGCATGGTATCTCCGACGGGAAACAGAACCCTGACCCTTGTACCTTCCCCCGGTTTGCTGAATATTCTGATTGCGCCGCGATGTTTTTTGACAATTCCCGACACCGCAGATAAGCCGAGTCCGCGTCCGAATAATTTCGTGGTAAAGAAAGGATCGAAGATCCGGCGTTTGGTTTCTTCATCCATTCCGCAGCCGTTATCCGAGATTTCCAGAAATACATACTGTCCTCCGGGCAGAGGATCAGTCTGATATATGTCGGAAAAAAATGTCTCCCCCAGTTCCGTTACTCCGGTAAAAACCGTGATGATTCCCTTTTCTTTTTCAATGGCTTCCATCGCATTGATGATCAGATTCACGATAATCTGTCTGATATGTTCCTCTACGGCACAGATCGGAACAATTCTTTCATCTGGATGATAACGGATCACGCTTCCTTCAGGAAGATAAACTCTCAGAAAGGGAGCAAGGTCCAATATGATCCGATTGAGATCGAGCATAACTGGCGCAGTCGGAAGATGCCCTGTGTAAGCAATGATCTGAGAGGTTATTCCTTTTGCTTTTTCACATACTTTCAAAATTTCTTCACTTCTCGATTTCACAAGAGATTCGGATCCCGGAGCATTGACTATCATCTCCGCATATCCCATAATCACCATCAGCATATTATTGAATTTATGGGCAACTGCTCCTGACATGGTACCGAGGCTTTTCATTTTCTGAAGATACTGAATGCGCGCCTCCATTGCGCGTTTCTGTTCATCCAACTGGTGCTTATACAGAGCCATTTCTATTGTTGCAAGAAGTTCTCTGGCATGAAACGGCTTTACCAGATATCCGGATGCTTGAGTTTGCTTTGCCCGATGAAGAAGCTCATCATCGGAATACGCGGTCAGATACACTATGGGAACATCGGATTGTCTGCGGATATGTATTGCTGTTTCCACGCCGTCCATACCGCCCTTCAGACGAATATCCATCAGCACAAGCCCCGGAGGCGTTTCCTGTAACTGTCGCATGGCATCATTGCCGTTGTCAGCCCAAATTGCCGGATAGCCTGCGCCTGTCAGAGTATCCGAAATCCGATTGGCAATGATACCGTCATCCTCGACAATGAGGATACGCGGCTTGGATAAATCGCTTGTCATCATCCTTATCGATTCCCCTCAGATATAGCAAACCTTGATGATTTATGGAAAACCCCGATCCCGATGAATAAATTCATGGGCTAATTTACAACGGCTTGAAAAGCAGATCATCTATTCCGAATCGCTCCTGCGCTATTTCGGGAAATTCAGCGATAAACACGCTATTGACTGCAAACAGTATCTGATTCAGCTTTTCAATATCGATCATCGCCTGCGAAGGAAGAGATGAAATATTCCGAAAGTTCCGAGGGCAGAAATCCGCTTCATGCCTGCCATTTTGAAACACCAGAATCGGCAAACCGTGAGTTCGGCAGATAACAGGGCGCGATCCGTAAATTACACATGCCCCGTGTTCCAGAAGCGGGCAGATTTCCGAATCAGGGTACTCTGCCGCGTTTTTGCGGAGATGAAGCAGTGTTTCTTGCGGAAGTCGGGATAAGGCAAGTGATATTGCCATAGCTTCTACTGGAAATACCGAAATACGGCGGCAGCAGGCAGAGCATCCTTTTTGGCAGACAATATGCTCCCGATATGCGGTATGGATTTCGCTGCACCGCTCGTCAACTTTTTCAAGCAGGCGATAATAATTATGCAGACGGCTCACCCAGTAACTCTTCTGCCAATGCAAAATACGCTTTGGCGCCGACAGAACCCGGATCATAAATCAGCACTGGTTTGCCGAAACTCGGCGCTTCTCCGAGTCTCACATTTCTGGGAATAACGGTTCTGAAGACCCGCTCTTTGCTTTTGAAATAATTTGCTGCTTCATCTGCCACCTGACGGGACAGATTGGTTCGCTGATCGAACATGGTCAGCAGAATACCGCAGATCGCCAGATTCGGATTGAGATTCTGGCGGATGCGCTCGATGGTCTGCAAGAGCTGGCTCAATCCTTCGAGCGCATAAAACTCACATTGCAGGGGAATCAGCACCGAATCCGCAACTGTCATGGCATTGACTGTCAGAAGACTTAAAGAAGGCGGACAATCGATGATGATATATTCGAAATCATCCCATATCTGGGACAGCAGCCGTTCCAATGCACCTTCACGCCCCGAACTGGTCATCATTTCCACTTCGAAGCCGATCAGCTCGACATGGGAAGGAATCATCTTCAGTGCCTCAATGTCCGTATCCAGCAAAAGACTTTTGCCATCGGTTTCGGCAATCAAGCCGTGATACAGCGTTTTTTTGAGGCTGTTTTTATCAATTCCCATGCCGGTTGTGGCATTTGCCTGCGGATCGCTGTCCACCAGAAGTGTTTTTCTGCCCAAAATTCCCAGACCTGCGGCAAGATTCATTGCCGTCGTCGTTTTTCCCACGCCGCCTTTTTGGTTTGCAATACATATAATGTGTGCCATACCGTTTCTCTCTGACCCGAAATCATGTCATACAAAAAGAACACCATCGATCATTTATCTTTATGGGACCAGCTTTTTTCCATGGACGAGGTTCCGGATTGTCTTATTTCTCCTTTTCCAGCACTGTCTGAAGCTCCGTAATCTCTTTTTCCAATTTCTGCATAAGTCTTAGTATTCTTTCCGTATCTTTATCTTTAGCTGCTATTTCGAGCGCATAAGCCGTAGCGCCAAGCCGTCCGGCTCCGGGCTTGGCTGCCATGCCTTTGATATTGTGTGCCGCCCCCATAGTCATATCGCTGTCATCCGTATCTG
>CAZMDM010000325.1:0-3827 GCA_964564775.1 uncultured Desulfonema sp.
AGACAATATGCCGAAAAAAATTATTGATATTTCTATGTATCTTGAAAACGGGGTTGCTTCCGATCCTGCCGGATACGCTCCTAAAATCAGATACTTCAATCATCAGCAAACCTTTCCTCAGATACAGCCGTTTTTTCCCGGTCTGAAGAAAGAGGATTTGCCGGACGGCGAGGCATGGGCAATCGAAAAACTAGAACTCATTACTCATAATGGTACACATCTCGATGCGCCCTATCATTTTCATTCTACAATGAACAAAGGAGAGCCGTCTCTGAGCATTGACGAAGTGCCGTTGGAATGGTGTTTTCAGAACGGTGTGAAACTGGACTTCCGCCATTTTGAGGACGGTTATGTGGTGAGTGCCGAGGATGTGGAAAAAGAACTGCACCGGATTCATTACGAACTGAAACCTCTTGATATCGTGCTTGTGAATACACGGGCAGGAAGCCGATACGGGCATGAGGATTATGTGGCTTCAGGCTGCGGAATGGGATATGAGGCAACCATGTATCTTCTGGAGAAAGGCATCCGAGTAACCGGTACAGACGCATGGAGTTGGGATGCGCCGTTTGTCCATACGGCAAAAAAATATCAGGAAACCCAAAATCCCTCTCTGATCTGGGAAGGACATAAAGCAGGAAGGGATATCGGGTATTGCCATCTGGAAAAACTGCATAATCTTGAGATATTGCCTCCGAGCGGGTTTATGGTCTCATGCTTTCCGGTGAAAATCAGAAAAGCATCTGCGGGCTGGACAAGAGCAGTCGCTATGATTGATGAATAAAAAAACCGCCTTAGTCTGAGAAACAGTTGACAGATGTTTTCCGAACCGATATATTGCCGCAGAATAATGCAGGGGTGGCTTTGATGCCTGAGATCATACCCTTTGAACCTGATGCGGGTGATGCCGTCGTAGGGAGCAATCAGATAAGAATCAAAGCCGCTTTCTTTCCCAGAGAGGCGGCTTTTTTATTTTCAGGAGCATGAGATGAAAGATTTTGCAGAACTTGCAGCTAAAAATTTGGCAGCAGTCAGAGAAAAAAAACCTCTGATTCACAATATCACCAATTATGTAGTGATGAATTACACGGCAAACGCGCTTTTGTCTATGGGAGCATCTCCGGTCATGGCACACTCTCCGATTGAAGTGGAAGAAATGGTGGCGATTGCCAATGCCTTGGTCATCAATATCGGCACCTTGTCGGCAGAATGGGTCAGTTCCATGATCACCGCTGGAAAAAAAGCCACTCAGTTGGGAAAGCCCATTATTCTGGATCCGGTTGGCTCAGGTGCAACCGCGTACAGAACCCTGTGCAGCAAAAAAATCATTGATGAAACAAGATTATCGGTGATTCGCGGCAACGCGTCAGAAGTTTTGTCTCTGACAAGCGGCAATGCCAAAACCAAAGGCGTGGATTCGAGCCATTGTGTCAGCGACGCGGCAGAAGCAGCACGCCATCTTGCCCAAACCACCCAAACCGTTGTGGCAATTACAGGGGTTCAGGATATGATTACCGATGGCAGACAGACGCTGAGGGTTTCCAACGGACATTCTATGATGGGCAAAATTACCGGAACCGGATGTGCGGCAACCGCCATCATCGGTGCGTTTCTGGCGGTGGACAATATGCCTCTGACAGCAGCCGCGACCGCTCTTGCATTTTTCGGGCTTGCCGGAGAAAAAGCAGCAGAAACTGCCGCTGCTCCGGGAACTTATATGATTGCTCTGCTGGATGCGCTTTATACGGTAAGTCCCGATCAATTGAAACGCGGATGCAGAATCGAAGAAGTCTGAAATCAGACCGCTGCACCGAGTTTGTCGAAATACGGCTTGAGGTTCCGATGAGTGCTTTGAATATGTTCGGGAATGGTGCGGATATCGGCAAACACGGTCAGCGCATTCACATCCCCGTACCATCTCGGCACAATATGAAAATGAAGATGTTCTTCCACACCTGCTCCGGCAACTTTGCCCAGATTCAAGCCCACGTTGAACCCGTCGGGCTTCATCTGCTGTTTTAAAATACCGATTGAAATCTCAACGGTTTTAAGCAAATCGCCCATTTCGCTTTTATCCAGAGAATCCAGCCCGAATACATGGCGTACCGGCAATACCAGCAGATGTCCGTTGCTGTAAGGAAATTTATTCATCACGACCATCGTGGTTCTGCCTTTGTACAGCGTCAGTTCGTCCTGATCTCCGTAAGCTTTGCAAAACACACATCCGTCTTCTTTTTTCTCTTTTAGAATATATTCGATCCGCCAGGGCGCCCACATTGTCTGCATAGCTGCAAGTCCTCCTCAATCATTGTGCTGCCCCGATATATAAACGAAATCAGACCCGGATTCAAGAGCAGATATTTGATGAACCTGTTTCAGTCTTGACTTTGGAAACTGCTGTGATATAAATCCGATAACTATTTGAAAGGAAATATTCCATGACTACAATTCAGCCCCAGGGCGAAGAAATCCGAAGAGCTGTCAAATGGATTTCGGAAGAGCGGGAAAGCTCTCCTGAAAAAAAACTGAGCGATCTGATTTGCGAAGCAGGCAGGAAATTCGATCTGTCGCCGCTGGAAGAAGAGTTCTTACTCCGATGTCTTCAGGAAAAGAACGCATAAATTCAGTCAGAATCCTACCTGAAACCTTGTCCGACAAAATTGCTGCCGGAGAAGTGGCAGAGCGTCCCGCATCCGTTGTCAAAGAACTGATCGAAAATTCATTGGATGCTCAAAGCACTAAAATTGTTATAGAAATAGAACAAGGCGGACAATCCCTGATTCGGGTATCGGATAACGGTTTCGGAATGCGCCGGGATGATGCCCTGCTGTCGGTGGAACGATATGCCACCAGCAAAATCATCCGTGAAGAAGACCTATTCGCTATCAGAACGCTGGGATTCAGAGGCGAGGCATTGCCCAGCATTGCCGCAGTATCCCGACTCTGCCTTGAAACCCGTGATGAAACTTCCGAATCCGGAACCCGAATCCTGATCGAAGGCGGAAAACTGAAAGATGTCTCCGATATCGGCGCGCCGGTCGGTACTCAGGTTTCGGTCAGCCATCTGTTTTTCAATACGCCCGCTCGCCGCAAATTCCTCAAAAGCATTGCAACTGAAACCGGACATATTGCCGATATGGTTGCCAATATCGCGCTGAGCAGACCGGGCGTGAGTTTCAAGTTTTCCCACAACGGCAAGATGATTCATCATTGGAACTCGACATCTGATCCGAAAAAACGCGTGTCAGATGTTCTCGGTGCAGAAATCGGAGAATCGCTGCATGAAATTCGCTCTGAAGACAACGGCATATCGCTGTCCGGCTGGATCGCGTCTCCGAGAATATCGCGCGGCACATCTGCCGGGATTTATATGTATGTCAATGGCAGATTTGTGAAAGACCGCGCAGTGCTTCACGCTCTGACTGCTGGATATTCGGAACGGCTGATGAAAGGGCGGTTTCCGGTTGCGGTGATTCGGATCATGCTTGATCCGGGAATGGTGGATGTGAATGTGCATCCGGCAAAAACCGAAGTGCGCTTTGCAAAACCTCAGCAAATCCACGAGGCTGTCCGAAGATCGGTCTCGGATACCTTGAACGATGCAGAGCGTCCCAAATCGCTGATAAAGCCGGTCGAAGAGATCAGAACCTTTTCCATATCCGAAAAAATGCCGGAGTTTGAGATTCAACCACTGTCGGCAGAACAAATTGACCATCAGGAATCACTGTGGAAAAGCGGAGGTTTTTTCGACAGTCTTCGGATTATCGGGCAGATTCACGGCACATATATCCTGTGTGAATCTCCAAAAGGGCTGATTGTGATTGATC
>CAZMDM010000326.1:0-13736 GCA_964564775.1 uncultured Desulfonema sp.
AAATAATTGCATTAAATAAATATCCCACGATTAAAATTCCGCAGGCAACCACGCCGATAAAGATCGCTATCAGACGAATTTTCAGGACTTTCCGTAAAATTACCACTTCCGGCAGAGACAACGCAATCACCGACATCATAAATGCCAGAACCGTTCCCAACGCTGCGCCTTTGCCGAGCAAAGCTTCCACAACCGGAATGATTCCTGCTGCATTGGAATACATCGGAACACCGATCAGAACTGCCAATGGCACGCTCCACCATGCGCCTTTGCCCATGATCGAAGCCATAAATCCTTCCGGTACATAGCCGTGAATGCCTGCTCCGACAGCAATACCCAGAATGACATAAATCCATACCCGTCCTACAATATCTTTGACTGCATCCCAGCCATAGAGGATTCTGTCCTGCCATGTCATTTTCTGCTCTTCGACCGAAGCTGCGCTGACACGGATTTCTCTGACCCAATCTTCGATATGGTTTTCCAATTTCAAGCGTCCGATCACCCAGCCGGATACGATGGCAACACTCAAGCCTGTTCCCATATAAATTGCCGCCACTTTCCAGCCCAAAAGCCCGTAGAGCAAGCCCAATGCGATTTCATTGACCATCGGCGCTGAAATCAGAAATGAAAAGGTTACACCCAACGGCACGCCTGCGGTTACGAATCCGATAAACAGCGGCACTGCGGAGCAGGAACAAAATGGCGTAACAATGCCCAGAAGTGCGGCTAAAATATTGCCGACAAATTCGCTTTTTCCGGCAAGCATGGAACGGGTTTTTTCCGGCGTGAAAAAGCTTCGGATAATCCCTACGCCGAATACCACCAGTGTCAGCAGCATCAGGACTTTGGGGGTGTCGTAAAAGAAAAATTCAATCGAATGTCCGAAATGACTGTCTTTGGGGATTTTTAGTAGGGAATAGGTAAGAAATGATGCGAGCGGCAGCAGCTGACGATAAACAAGCCACCATATTGCGATACCGATGATGCCGCCTCCTATGTATACCGGGAGAAGATTCTTAGGCTCGGATGCCTGTGCTTCAAAAATATCCATAATTTTGATCCTCTGTTTGTGTATGATGAGTGATTATATCTATATATTCATATTTGTCAATATTAATAGCCCGACAATTCATTGCCGGGTTTCGGATTGTCGTAAAGCTAACAAGATAAAAATCATTTTATATCGAATCTGGATGATATCACGGCAATAAATTGCCCTGCTGTTACGGGATGTCCCTACAGGACATATAAACAGTCCCGTATGGACAGCACACAACAGCCCGGAAATTCATTTCCGGGAAAGAATGGATGATTATTTTTCAGGTTTCATATTACAACACCTGATGAATTCAAAATTCTGAAATCCGAATGCATCACTCCTGATCTTGATCTTTAATCCATAGCCCATCTGAGCAGAACGCTTCCCCATGTGAATCCGGCACCGAATGCGGAAAGCAATATCCAGTCGCCTTTTTTCATCCGCTTTTCAGAATACGCTTCTGACATGGCAATCGGAATCGTGCCTGCGGTGGTGTTGCCGTATTTTTCAACGTTGATCATCACCTGATCGGGCTCGAGTTCCAGTTTTTTGCTGACTGCATCAATAATTCGGATATTTGCCTGATGCGGAATCAGAAGCCCGATATCTTTGCCGCTCAGGTGATTGCGGTCGAGAATTTTTTTGGATATATCCGACATTCCGTTCACCGCATGTTTGAAAACCGTTTTGCCATCCTGATAAATATAATGCTGCTTCTTATCAACCGTCTCATAACACGCAGGTTTCACACTGCCTCCGGCTTCCATGCACAGATACTGCGCTCCTATACCATCCAGATGCAGATCAAAATCCAAGATGCCCAACTCATCGTTTTCGGACGGTTCGAGCAGTACTGCTCCTGCACCATCTCCGAAAATAATACAGGTATTGCGATCCTGATAATTGATGATGGCGCTCATCTTATCCGCGCCGATCACCAGAACTTTTTTGTGTCTTCCGCTTTCGATAAACTGTGCGCCGACTGCCAGCGCGTAGATGAATCCGCTGCATCCGCCGTTGATATCAAAGCCCCAGCAGTTTTTTGCACCGAGTTCTTTCTGAACCAGCGCTGCGGCTGCCGGAACCGGCATATCCGGAGTTACGGTAGCCAGCAGAATCAGATCGATCTCATCTGCGGAAATCTGTCTCTGATTGAGAACGATTTTGGCTGATTCGACAGACATATAACAAACGCCTTTATCTTTATCCGCAATCCGCCGTTCTTTGATTCCGGTTCTGCTGGTGATCCATTCGTCATTCGTATCTACCAATTTTTCCAAATCGGTATTGGTCAACCGTTTTTCGGGAACAAAATGCCCCACAGCCGTTATTGCCGCACGCATGGTAAACCCTCTCTGCATAAATTCGTTCACTTACAGACGGAGTTTATACACACCTGACAAGGGGTCTGTCAAGATCGGCTGTGTCTGATCTGTAAGTCATTCTGTGCGAACCGGGATTATCAATCGACACCGCACGCTACTGTCGCTCAGATGTCCGCTATCCCATACCAGACAATAGTCTGTCCGCTACCACGATCAGTTGCGATGGTGTGAACGGTTTGGTAATCCAAGCTGTTGCGCCTGCTGATTTTGCAGTCTGTTTTGCGGCAGCAGAGGATTCTGTGGTCATGATCACGATAGGAAGAGATTTGTATTTCTGCCGTAGCCTGATCTTACGGATCAGCTCGAAGCCGTTCATTTCCGGCATATCCAGATCGGTAATCACCATTGCCACATCATTGTCTCCGAGCTTCTGCAGAGCATCTCTACCGTTGACTGCTTCAATGACCTCATAATCTGCCCGCTTGAGCGTGAAAACAATCATCTGCCGGATACTTGCCGAATCATCTGCTGTTAAAATCGTTTTGTTCATATATTCCTGAGTTCTCACTACTTTTCCAACTCCTTTTTCAGCCGGATCATCTCCCGGATCACATCATACGCTTTATCCTGAATCGGTGCGTATCCGCTTACCCTGAACTGTTTCAGGCTTTCAGGATCATTGAATTTCAGCATGGCATTTCTGAATGCGTTTCTGAGATCATCCGGCAACTCTTTTCTGGCACAGAATGGATTGGACGGAATCAGTTCCGATTTCCACAGAATATTGAAATCACTGAATGAAACTTCGCCTTTGGCTTCCATGCGCCCTATATCCAGCGTATTGCTTGCGGCAACTTCGATAGAGCCGTTTTTCACGCCCAGAATCGAATCCTTATGAGAACCGCTGAAACGAACTTCTTTAAAATAGGTTTTCGGAGAAATTTTCATATCTCTGACAAACAGAATATTCGGCACCAGACAGCCGGAGGTGGATAAGGGTTCGGTAAACGCAAAACCGCGTCCTTTTGCCTTTTCCATAGAATCAATGCCGGAGTCTTTTTTGGAAATAATCAGCCCGTAATATCCGACTTCTTTCTGTTCGTTCACATCCGCGACAAGCGGCTCTAGAGCCACTTTCTCGGCAGCTTCCACATAGCTTCTGGGTCCCAGATATGCGAAATCAATATGTTTGTGCATCAATGCGGTAATGATTCCGTCATAATCTTTCGAAGTCAGGATTTTTACAGGAACCCCGATCTCTTGTTCCAAATATCGCGCCAAAGGTTTGAACATTTCGGTTGCATCTTTTCCCAATTCGGGAATCATTCCCAATCGGATTTCTTTGGGGGTATCTGCGGATACTTCAGAGTATATCAGAAGCAGAGACAGGCAGATCACCGCGGATACGATCTGTATCAAAATCGGTTTTCGCATTTTGATTCTCCTTTCAAATGGCTATACTTATGACGTTCATGCGGACTGAAATATTTCCGGCGTGATATTGGGGAGCATATTTTCCCTTTCTCCCACTTGCTTTTTGTCCTCTTTTCTGACAGTAGGCATAGGGCTTTTTCCAGCAATACGGATCAGATCAGCAACAATGCCCTGCATCTGTTCTGCCTGAAGCTTCATTTCTTCGGAAACCGTTGCGGATTCTTCGGACGCTGCGGTCATCTGCTGAGTGATGGCTGCCAGTTCTGCCACAGCTGTATTGATATATCCGATCTGATCTGCTTGTTCTTGGGAAGATGCGCCGATTTCCCCGATCAGCGCGCCGGTCTTTTCAGCACTTTCCGATATATCGGCAACCATCACACGGGTTTTTTCCAGAAGTATCGCACTGTCTTCTATCTTTGTAACAGTTTGTCCGATCAGCGCTTCCGTACTTTTTGCGCCTTCCATAGTCTGATGCGCCAAACGCCTGACTTCTGCGGCAACAACGGAAAATCCTGCCCCGGCATCTCCGGCTCTTGCAGATTCGATAGCCGCGTTCAAAGACAGGATATTGATCTGAAATGCGATATGATCTATGAATGCGATAATTTTCCGAATATCTGCACCATGTCTCAGAACTTCCAGCATCTCGGCATTCAGTTTGGAGACAACTTCTGTTGCCTGAGCGATTTTATGCCGGGTGTCTGCCATAATCATCCGGGCTTCCTGTGTTCGGTGAGCATTCTGAGCGGTTTTGCAGGATATTTCTTCGATAGATGAAGAGCTGGTCTGAAGCGATGACGCGTGTTCGGAAGCGGCAGAGGCAAGCCTCTGACTGGAAGATGCGATATACGCGGATACCGCGCTTACCCTCTCTGAACTGTTTCCGAGCAATCCGATAACCCGGCTGAACGGCTTGACAACATGATATCCGATAAAACGGACACCGATGATCAGGCAGGCAATGATCACGGCAAACACGATCCCGTTTCCCCAGAATACAGCAGTTCGGACATGAGTGATATGTTCATAAGCATCTGAAATCAATTTCTCTTTGCTATTCAGAACCTGTTTCCGAATATCCTCCGATATTTTCTGCTGCTTTTCCAGTTTCTCCCAGAGAGTGTATATGTCCGAAGACGCATTGCTCAGATATTCCAGATGCGCTCCGATGTGTTCGATATGCGCGAAATATGCTTTATCTTCGGTTGCAAATCGGATATATTCTCGAATTATAGCAGCTTGTCTGACCTGTTCTTTCAGAATGGCAATGGCAGCCTCATTTTCCGAAAAAAAAGCTTTTGGGTCATTTTTTTCATAAAGCTGTATTTTCAACGCCGTAAATATCTTCTGAGCAGCAAACCCGGCATCTCTCGACACATTCCGCAGATTGAGAAGATGAGTATTCGGCTTCTGATCGTTGAGATAAGAGAGAGATTCATAAGAATCTAAGGATTGAATCACATTCAGACTGTCTGCATGAAACTTATCGGTCTGCCGGATCATCTCCCGATACGCGGCATCCGATAAGCGGATCGTCTCCGACAACTTCAGAACAGAAACGGAATACGCATCCGCAAGCGCGGTCAGTTCCTGAGAATGGGAATGATTCAGAAGCAACGCATTCTCACGGGCAAGCCGGATGTTTTCCGATACGATCTTCAGAGTCTTTTCCTGATGATCTCTGAGAAATACTTTTTCTGCGGCAACTGCTTCCGAAAGATGTTGGTTCATTCGGTTCAAAGTATGAATTTTTTCATAATGTCCGATAATTTTGGAAATTGCGATATAGGAAGATATGAATAAACATCCGACCATCGCTATCGCAACGGAACAGACCATAAAAAATCTGCTGATAAGACTTGTACGGCGGAAAACATCGACAATTGCCATCTGATTTACTCCTTGATTCAGATGGTCAGAATAACAGAGGCGTATTAGAACATTGTTAAAATTTTGTTAGAATTTGATGAATAAAAAAGAAATCCTTGAATAAATACTCGGATTTGAATATATTTGTTTCAAACAGACCATAAGCTCTGATTCAGGGAGAAATATCATGGCACTGAGACATGGCAAATGTACCAATTTCGGCAATTGCAGTATTGCGGATAACGGAAAAATCCTGACCCTTGCCGATCAGGCGGATTTTTTATGCGAGGAATGCGGCAAACAGTTGATCGAAATCAGAAAAAGCTCTTCCTCATCGAAACTACTGATTATCTTGTTTTTTCTTTTGTTATTCGGTGCGGCGGCATTTGCGGTAATCCGATATGTGGTGCTGCCGACCTTCTTTCCCGACAAAGCATCCCAATCCGCGGTTCAGCCTGCGGTAAATCCTCCGCCTGTTGCAAAACTTCCTCAACCGACACAGAAGCCTCTTGAGCCGAAAGAAGAAAACATTCTGCGGCTTCACGGTTCCAACACCATCGGAGCAAAACTGGCTCCGTCGCTCGCCGAAGAATTTCTAAAACAGCAAGGCGCAATACAGGTTCGACAGGAAACGAGCCATGAAACAACGAAGATCAGAGGAATTTTCGGACAATCCCAGCCTGAAAAAGTCATCGAAATTCAGGCTATCGGTACAGATACCGCATTCCGGGATATGGCAGAAAAAAAATGCGATATCGGGCTGGCATCCCGCAAAATTTATGACAATGAAGCTCAGAAACTTGGACAAAGCGGACTAGGAGATATGACATCACCTGCCTGCGAGCATGTATTGGGTCTGGACGGCATCGCCATCATTGTTCATCGGAGCAATCCGGTAAAAATGCTGAGCATGGAACAGATCGCGGGGATTTTCAGCGGAGAAATTTCCGACTGGTCTGCTGTCGGAGGAAATCCGGGGCCCATCCGCATTTACAGCAGAGATGACAGATCAGGTACTTATGAGACATTCAGATCATTGGTACTGAGAAGCAAACCTTTATCTTCTTCGGCACAGTTGTTCGAGGACAGCAGCGCGTTGTCCGATAAAGTTGCCTCATATCCGAATGCTATCGGATTCGTAGGACTTCCGTATATTGCTTCTGCCAAAGCACTCGAAGTGTATGAACCCGGCGCGACACCGCTTCTGCCCACATCTTTCACGGTGGCGACCGAAGATTATCCACTTTCCAGACGGCTTTTTCTTTATACTCCTGAAGTGAGTCAGAATCCGTTTGTGAGAAAGTTTGTCGAATTTGCACTTTCCAAAACCGGCCAGGAGATTGTCCGCAAAAACGGATTTACCGATCAGACCATCACGGCTCAGAAAAAGGAAAAAACGCCTGATACCGCTCGCTCCGCGCCTCCGAAAGATGCGTATCAGAGGGTAATTCAGAATGTAGTTCAGTTGTCCACCACATTTCGCTTCAAGGCAGGCAGTGATATACTGGATAATCGCTCGGTGCGGGATTTGGATCGTGTGGCAGATACGCTGTCTCAACCGGAATATCGCGGAAAGCGCTTTATTCTGATAGGTTTTGCCGACAGTACCGGAGCGGAAAATGTCAATGTGCTGCTCTCCCGCTCACGGGCATTGGCAGTATCCGAAGAGTTGAAAAAACGAGGATTGATTGCCGCACAGGTGGAAGGCATGGGATCCAAGCGCCCCGTAGCTTCTAATGCCACACAGGAAGGCAGGGAGAAAAACCGGAGAGTGGAGATTTGGATCGAAGAGCAGTAAAATCGGCAAAAGTGTGCGTCCGATTGCCGGGGCAGATTAAATACGGCATTCCGGCGTATTAAAATTCGTACCATACCGGCAACTGATCGCGATACACGACAGACAGCCGGCGCGGCTTTCGGAGATCGGGAAGTGGGAGAGAATATCATCAATGCCGGTAATGTTGCAGACAGCACGCTCATAGCCGGCAATCACAATAGAATCCTAGAAAAAGATACCATCACGATTCATGCCGAAGGTGATGTGGCTTTCGGCAAAGATCGGGCAGTTGTTACCATCGATAAAACGATCCGGAAATCAGCCGTTTCGGATGATCTGAAAGCAATGCTTGAAAAACTGACAGAAGCTGTCGGAAATATGATACAGGCAATGCCGGAAGATGTGGCGGATGAGACAGAAGATAATCTGGAAAAGCTTGTTCGTGAAGCCACCCGTGAAAAGCCGAAACGGAAATGGTATTCCGTAAGTTGTGAAGGGCTGATCGAAACCGCACATACAGCCGGATCGCTCGGTCAGCCGGTGATTGAAGCAGCGCAGCAAGTTTTAAAACTGTTGGATATTCGATCTTCGGTTTGAAAACAGCTCCGAAGAGGGGATTTTTTAAAAATCTGAATATCCTAAATATTTTTAGAATCAGAATGCCCCAAAACTGCTGATGCGGGCGGTATGCGGTGTGGGCATCATCCTTTCCTGAGCATAATCCGCACAGCCTTCCATGCTCTACGATCCCGATTTATTTCGAATCATATTGACAAATAGCGATATAAAACTATAAGTTTGTCTGCTGAAATTTTTTTATAAGAAAGCAGAGGAAACATGGAAATCAGAATATCTGACCCGAAATCTCATCAGGCTGAAACGCTTGTGAAAGTCAAAAAATCAGTTATCGCAGATTTTTTGAAGCAGGAATCAGCAGGAGGGATTTTGCTGGTCGCAGCGGCTTTTCTTGCAATACTCATGGCAAATTCGCCGCTCAATACATACTATACCCTGCTGATCGATACGCCCGTAGCCGTCAGAGTGAGTGCGCTGGAAATAGCCAAACCTTTACTGCTATGGGTCAATGACGGACTGATGGTGATATTTTTTCTGTCCGTAGGTCTTGAGTTGAAAAGAGAGATTCTGGGGGGAGAATTATCGGATACCAAGAAAGTCGTATTACCGTGCTTGGGAGCTGTCGGCGGAATGGCAGTTCCGTCTGCCATATATTTTTTTCTCAACAGCGGCGATCCGGTTGCCGCAAGAGGCTGGGCTATTCCCGCTGCTACGGATATCGCTTTTGCCATAGGCGTAATGTCCCTGTTAGGATCGAGGGTACCGCCGAATCTGAAGATTTTTCTTATATCACTGGCAATATTCGATGATATTGGAGCGATTATCATCATTGCATTTTTTTACACCAGCAAAATTTCTTTTGCCGCTTTGATGGTTGCCTTTATCTGTGCAGCCATACTGTATCTTTTCAACAAAGATGGCATTACGGAAAAACGCCCCTATATTATTGTCGGCATAGTGATGTGGGTTGCCACGCTCAAGTCCGGCGTACATGCCACATTGGCAGGAGTGATACTGGCGATGTTTATCCCCGACAAATCTTCGGTCAATCCTGATGAAGTTCGGGAGTGCTGGGGAAGTCTATCATCACCCGCATTATCACCTCTCAGAAGCATGGAGAATGACCTGCATTCGGTTGTGGCATTTGTCATTTTGCCAATATTTGCTTTTTGTAATTCCGGGATCAACCTCAGGGGAACGGGATTGGAAGATATTTTCCACAGAGTTCCCCTCGGTATCGCACTCGGCTTATTCATCGGAAAACAGGTCGGCGTATTCGGTTTCTGCTGGCTGGGGATAAAACTGCGACTGACAGAACTGCCGAAAGGTGTATCGTGGACTTCGCTCTATGGTGCGGCAGTGCTTTGCGGAATCGGATTCACAATGAGTCTGTTTATTGCCTCTCTCGCTTTTGAAGAAATAGGAATCAATCGGGTTGACGAGCGTCTGGGAATTATTCTGGGATCTTTGGCTGCCAGTATTTCAGGATATTGTATTCTCAGATTGAGTCTGCCTTCTGAGCCTTGAAGCAGCTTTCGGATAAAGTCGGATTGGAAAATGGAAATAAAAGGCAATCCGCGAAATTTGCTTCTGTTTAACTGTCCCGGATGAATATTGCCGGAGCAGTCGGATCGCGCCGCATTCACCTTAACTTCCCGATATTCGATTATCGGTCTGATAAACGGTACCACCATCTGATAATCCCATTGACAGCCTTATTATTGTTTGTTAATACCCGAAACATCCCCTATATCCGGGATATTCAAACTATGCGAGGAGGAATTATGAAAAGAGGATTGATGGTCGGATTGGCAATGGTATTGGTACTTGCCACAACAGCGATTGCAGCAGATACGATAAAAATCGGTCTGATGGGACCTATGACCGGTTCGTGGGCGAGTGAAGGTCAGGAAATGAAGCAGGTTGTGGAACTGCTCGCGGCGGATATCAACAAAGCCGGCGGCGTTGCCGGAAAACAGATCGAAGTAATCAGCGAGGATGACGGTGGCGATCCCCGTACTGCGGCTCTGGCAGCCCAGAAGCTGTCTTCCAAAGGAGTGATTGCTGTAGTCGGAACATACGGATCATCCGTAACCGAGGCTTCTCAGAACATCTATAACGAAGCCGGAATTGTTCAGATTGCCACCGGATCCACCGCTATCCGTCTGACGGAAAAAGGGCTGAAACTGTTTTTCCGCACCTGCCCCAGAGATGATGAGCAGGGCAAAGTCGCGGCTCAGACCATTCAGAAGCTCGGTTTCAAAAACGTAGCAGTACTGCATGACAACACCACATACTCCAAAGGTCTGGCAGATGAAACCAAAACGATTCTGGAAAAAGCAGGCGTAAAAATTGTATTTTACGATGCGCTGACGCCTGGAGAGCGGGATTACAATGCTATTTTGACCAAACTCAAAGGCGCAAAGCCGGATGCGGTTTTCTTTACCGGATATTATCCCGAAGCCGGACTTCTGCTGAAACAGAAAAAGGAAATGGGATGGGATGTTCCGTTTCTGGGAGGGGATGCGATCAACAATCCTGATCTGGTCAAAATCGGCGGCAAAGATGCGGTGGCAGGTTTTTATTTTGTCAGTTCTCCCCTTCCCAAAGACCTTCCCAGCAAAGAGTCTGTTGAATTTCTGAAAACATTTAAAGAAAAACACAATAATCCGCCGAGTTCCATTTATTCGGTGTTCGCAGGCGATGCCTTCCGGGTGATTATCGAGGCGGTCAAAGCTGGTGCGACAGATGGCAAAACTATCTCGGAATATTTGCATACCAAGCTCAAAGATTTTCCCGGATTTACCGGCAAAATCTCTTTTGACGACAAAGGCGACCGGATAGGCGAAGCATATCGGGTTTACAAAGTGGATGCTGAGGGCGCGTTTATTTTGCAGCCATAGCAGAATATGATGATGAGCCGGGCGATGCGATTGTGTTGTCCGGCAAGTCTCCTTACAAAGCCGCGCGGATGTATCCCTCGATCATTACGTCATCTTCGAAGCGTCTGACCTGAATATTTTTCAAGCCGATACAATCACTCATCAATTCCGCGCCTTTTCCCCGGCAGATCGGCACGCCGTCATCTCCGCCCAGAATTTTCGGTGCATAGCAGAAGATTGCCTTATCCACGATTTTTTCGTTCAGTGCGGATGCGATCACCTGTGCTCCTCCTTCGATCAGCAGACTGGTGATTCTCATTTCACCGAGCCTGAGCATTAACGCGTCCAAAGAAACCCGGCCGTATTTCAGGGGCATCGCTATCACCGTTGCGCCTTTATTTTCGATTTTTAGCTTCTTATTTTGAGAAATATCGGGTCCGCAGACCACGATGGTTTTTGCCTGAGATGCAAGATTCAGTACTGTCGCATCTTCGGAAATCGTCAGATTCGTGTCCAGAATGATTCGGATCGGGTCTTTTCCCTGCATATCATCGAGTCTTGTGGTAAGCATGGGATTGTCGGTTCTGATAGTACCGATGCCGACCATGATCGCATCCGTAGCATGACGAAGCTGATGAACGAATTTTCGCGACAATTCTCCTGATACCCATTTGGAATCTCCGGTTCGGGTGGCAATCCGCCCATCCAGAGTAGCAGCACATTTCAGCATCACAAAAGGGCGTTTTGTAAGCGTATATTTGATAAATACTTCATTGAGTTTTTCCGCTTCGATCTCGCGGATGCCCGAAATCACCTGAATACCCTGTGAGCGCAGATAATCGTTTCCGCCGCCTTTCACATTGGGATTCGGGTCTTTCATGGCAACAAACACCCGCCGGATTCCCGCGGCCAGTATCTTTTCGGTGCATGGCGGTGTTTTGCCATGATGATTGCAAGGTTCTAAGGTTACATATAAATCCGCATCCTTAGCAAGTTCTCCCGCGTCGTCAATCGCATTGACTTCGGCATGTGCCTGTCCGTAAGCATGATGCCAGCCCTTTCCGACAATTTCTCCGTCTCTGACGACAAGCGCTCCGACCATCGGATTCGGAGAGGTATAGCCCTGTCCTCTGAGCGCCAATTCAAGCGCTATATCCATCAGTTCATTATGAGTCATATTCGATCTCTCAATCTCCTCGATCAATTTTCAAATCGTGATCTACCATAAAAAGCTTTCCGAACATACAAGTTTTTTTGAATTTCAGTGAAGAATCGGCGCAACAGCGTGATAATCTCGACAGAAAAACCATATCGCCAGCCGCTGGCGTCCGCTTTTGTAATATGAAAATCAGATTCGATATAATATATGATAGTTGAAATTTAACTGCGTAAGTTCTATTGTCATTGACAATACGGAGTGGTAATATCGGCCGATAGTCCATAATAAATCAACAGGAGTCAGAAATGAGCAAAGTCATTGTTACCGCAGCCATTACCGGCAGTATCCATACGCCGACCATGTCCGAGTATCTGCCGATCACCGCAGATGAAATTGCCGAAGATGCGATCAGGGCGCATCAGGCAGGTGCGGCAGTGGTGCATATTCATGCGCGTGATCCCAAAACTGGAATGCCTTCGGCTGATCTGGGAATTTTCGAGGAAATCATCGGCAGAATAAAGGCTCGCTGCAATGCGGTTATCTGTGTTACCACTGGCGGCGGCTTGGGACAGACTGTCGAGCAGCGCGGTGCGGCAGTGAAAAAATTTTCGCCGGAACTCGCGTCTTTGAATGCCGGATCAATCAATTTTTCTTTATTTCATGCGATTGACGCGTTCAAAGAATTCAGGCATCCATGGGAAAAGCAGTATCTGGCAATGAGTGAAGATTATATTTTCCCCAACACCTTCAAAACACTCAGGGAATTTTCCACCTTTTTCAGAGAGGAAAACACCAGACCGGAGTTTGAAATTTACGATGCCGGAATGCTGAATAATCTGGCATTTCTGATTCAGAAAGGCTATGTGGAAAAACCGGTGTATCTGCAATTTGTGCTGGGGATACTGGGCGGAATGCAGCCCACGATGAACAACCTGCTGTTTTTGTATAACAGTGCAAAAGAACTGTTCGGCGAATTCAACTGGTCCGTATGTGCTGCGGGCAGACATCAGATGAATATGTGTACTGCTGCTCTGCTGATGCGCGGAAATGTCCGCGTGGGACTCGAAGATAATCTGTATCTGGAAAAAGGTGTCAAAGCCAAGAGCAGCGCAGAGCAGGTGGCAAAAATCATCCGTATTGCCAAAGAGTTGGGCATCGAGCCTGCCACTTCCGATGAAGCCCGGAAAATATTGAAACTCAAGGGCAATGGATAAGTGGATCGGAATTAAATCACACCCTGCACTCCTGAAAAATTCTGACCGTACATGAGCGGCAGACGGTGCGATCCAATTGGTCGAAAATTTCCGATATGGCTTTGGACTCGGTAGAAAAAAGATGATCGGAGCCGATAATCTCGAGATATTTCCCGCGCTCCAAAAAATCATGCACCTCGTGTTTGATCCGGCAAAGCCACAGATGCTTTCCGAGCGTTTTTCGGCGCTGAGTTTCCTGAGTCAGCATCAGCGCGCCGGATACATCAATAAAATTGATGCCGATGCCGCCAATCACAAGGTGCCGGGGATCGTTGTCATCTATTTTTTCAAGAAATTCTGCGACATGATTTACCGCTCCGAAGAATAGGGATCCGTCAATTCTCAGAATTTTAAGCTGCGGACATTAGGGAAAAGATTTTTCATCCAAATCTGTAAAACGTCTTCGCGAATCTTCG
>CAZMDM010000327.1:0-10679 GCA_964564775.1 uncultured Desulfonema sp.
TCGGTCGGATAGCCGGTCAGATGGCTGACGACATCAAGCAAAGTTTGCTCGATTTTTGCCGATGAACCGGATACTTTCGGAATTTCAACATGAACCGGCTTAACCTCCCGAATCTTCGGAGGCGGTGGTGGTTTAGGCGACTCAATCATCGGCTGCGGCTGAACTTCCGGCAATTGCGGAGCTTCATATACCGGCGCTGCTTTTGCATACACCGGTGGCGCAGAATATTCAGGAACCTGAATGCCCATAGAGATTTCCGCCAATCGCTGCGTATTTTCCATCATCTGCTGAAGCATGCGGCTTGCCTGAGTCTGAGATTCCAAAAATTTCTGATGCGTCAAAGCGGTCTGTTGATGCAAAGCCTGCATGGATTTCAAGCCTTCCTGAACCGCTTTCATCGCGTCCGTAACCCAATATGATGAACCCTGTGTCTGTACAGAGATTGTTTTCCGAGTCATAGTGTTCACAGCCTTTCGTGTGGTTTCTGCGGCAGAGTCTTTGCGAACTGGTGCCGGAGAGGGTGAGAGATTCTGTTGAGGGATTGATGTTGATGATGTTTTTTCAGGCGGTTTCGCCTTGGTATAAGTTTTCGCTTTTTTCGGCGCGCGATAATTGGCACCGCATATCGGAATGCTCATTTTCTGTCTGCGGATTTTCGGCGCGGGATGCTCCCATTTTTTCAGATCAATCACATGCCCCAATGCTGCGAGATGGCACAGCACTCTTGCAAGATCGGCAAGCCCGAATCGTTTGCCCGAAGACGCGTCGGTGGATAACGCATGAACTTCAAGTCCTTTGAGAACAGACCTGACCAATCCGGTCAGAACAGTTTTAGGACCCACTTCGACAACAGTTCTGATTCCGAGTTGAAACAGATATTTGACCTCATTTACAAAATCAACGGTACTGACAATCTGATCCGCGAGCAGCTTTTTGGCAAGCTCAATATCTTCGGGATATTCTTTTCCCGTAACATTGGACAGAACCAGCAGTTGGGACGGCAGCATCTTTACCTTTTTCAAGACTTCCGTAAAAGACTTCCACGCATCTTTCATCAGGTCGCTGTGAAACGCGGCAGAAACCGGCAATCGCTTTGTACCGAACCCTTTTTGCCTGCAAATTGCTTCTGCTTTATTGATCGCAACTTCGGAACCGGACAGCACGCCTTGATCCGGCGCGTTGCGATTGGCAAGCACGACATCCAGTTTTGCCTCTGCAATCATTGCCTCAATGTCTTCCAGCTTTGCTCTGACCGCCAGCATTCCGCCAGAATTGGCTTTGTTTGCGGCAGCCATGAGCTTGCCCCGAAGCTGAGACAACTCGAAGAAGGTATCGGTCTCGATCCTGCCTCCGGCATACAGCGCGCACAACTCGCCGTAACTGTGTCCGAAGAATGCGTCCGGTGAAATTCCGAACCATTCCATGACCTTCATCATTGCTGCGCTGACCGCACCGATTGCGGGCTGGGCAATATCGGTCATGCGGAGCCGTTCTTCCTGTTTGGCTTTTTCTTCGGGATTTTTCGCCTGAATCGGATAGATATAATCGCTCAGACGTTTGGGCAGATCGAGTTTTTCATTTGCCTGTTCCAGAAAACCGAAAGCCTGCGGAAATATGCTGGTCAGATCACGCCCCATGTTGACATACTGGCTTCCCTGCCCCGGAAACATGACAGCAAGTTTGCCGGGCTTTTCGCAACTGTAAAAAATATTGCCCTGAGCAAATGATTTTTCATGCTTTTTCGATTCAAGAAAATGAAGCGCTTCACTCAGAACTTTATCCTTATCTTCACTCCGCTCGATTGCCAGCACGATTCGGTGTGGCGCGGACGAAGAAAAATTTTGACGAGTCTGATAGAATTTTACTGCAATTTCCTCATCGGAAATTCCCTGAATCTCGCGTTTGAAATTTTCAAGCAAACCGAGCAGTTCCTTATGACTCTTGCCAGACAATGCAACGATTTCCACAGAACCATCCCAAGCTGGTTCCCGTTTCTGCTTGTCGTATTCTTCCAAAACCGCATGAAAATTGCTGCCCCCGAATCCGAAAGCACTGACGCCCGCACGCCTCGGATGCTCTTTTCGTGAAAACCAGGGGCGGCTTTCGCTGCTCAGATAAAACGGACTTTGCTCGATGCCGAGATTCGGATCAGGCTCATCTGCTTTGAGTGTCGGCAACAGCACTTTGTGATACAGCGACAATGCGGTTTTGAGCAACCCGGCAGCACCTGCGGCAGCTTTGGTATGCCCGATAGCGGATTTGACCGAGCCGATGGCACAGTGATTTTGTTCCGCGCCGGCTTCGGTAAAAACCTCTTTCAAGCCGCTGAATTCTACCGCATCTCCAACCCGCGTTCCGGTTCCGTGAGCTTCGATCAGTTCTACGGTTGCCGGAGAAATGTCCGCCAATTGATATGCTTTGCGAAGTGCCTTCATCTGCCCTTCTTTGCGAGGCGCATAAATGCTTTGGGATTTTCCATCGCTGGCAGAGCCTAAGCCTTTGATGACCGCATAGATTTTATCGCCGTCACGTTCCGCGTCCTCAAGGCGTTTGAGAATTACCAAGCCCAGTCCTTCTCCCAACACCGTTCCGTCCGCATGTTTGGAAAATGGCTTGGCGTCTCCGGTGTGAGACAACACGGAAGTTTTGGAAAAGCAGGTGTGCATGAAAATATCGTTGAGCGCGTCCACGCCTCCGCTGATTACCATATCCGAGCGACCGGAACTCAACTCCAGCAATGCCAGATGCAGCCCGCTCATGGAGCTTGCACAGGCAGCATCCGAAACGCAGTTGGTGCCGCCCAAATCCAGACGGTTGCTGATTCTTCCCGCAACCACATTGCCCAGAAGCCCGGGAAAGGAATTTTCCTGCCACGGCACATACGCATCGCCGATACGCTCGAGTATTTCGGCGACTTTTTCCGAAGAAATACCCGCGTCTTTCATCGCATCTCGCCACTTCGGAAATCCGAGCCTCGCGCCTAACGGAATCACCAGTTCCTGCGTGCCGGTAACGCCCAAAATCACGCTGACTTTGTCGCGGTCAAACTGCCTGTCTTCTCCGTAGCCCGCGTCCTCCAATGCCCGCTTTGCCGCAAGCAGTGCAAGCAGTTGGGACGTATCCGTCGCTTCCAAAGCAGTCGGCGGAATACCGAACTCCGAAGGATCGAAGGAAACCGGCGACAAAAAACCGCCCCGCTTGCAATACACATGATCGGGGCGTTTGGGGTCTTTGTCATAATAGTCTTCGGCAGACCAATGACTTTGCGGTACTTCGGTAATCGCGTCCTCCCCGTGAAACAAAAGTCGCCAGTACTCTTTCAGTCCCGGCGACTTCGGGAAGAAACATCCCATGCCGATAATCGCAATCGGTGTCTGTTTCATTCTTTTCAATCCCTTTTATAAATTTTTCTCCTTAAGCTGTATTAGCCATGTATCTATTATAATAATATGATATTTTTGGTATTTTTTCCGAATCAGGATTGAAGGATTTTCAAAAGATAGAAGGATTCTTTTTATCCTTTCATCCATATACAATCTTTGCATCCTGATTCATAACGATTTCTCCCATTCTTTCAAGACAGTTCTCACTCTCGGCAGTTCTTTCTGCCATAGCCAATTGACATCAAGCCAGAATCCGTTCAACACCGTGCTTCGATAAATTCCCTTTTTATCAGGTAGTTTCTGCTGATATTTTTTCCGATGCAGCACAAAAAAATCTGCTTTGTATTCGTCCGGGTCAATCACCCAATATTCTCTGATGCCTTCCTGCTCGTATTCGGCAAATTTTTCCTGACGATCTCTCACGCGGCTTTCCGGCGAAACGATTTCGACCGCCAAATCCGCAGCACCGTTCAGATAAGTCGGCGTCAGGCGTCCGATATGGGTTTTGGCAACAAACAGAATATCCGGCTCCCGCCCGCGATCCGAAACCGACAGGCGCATCTGAAACGGCGCATTCAGAACTCTTCCCAAATCATACATCTCAGCGTATTCCGCAAGAATTCGAGTCAGAAATACGCTGATTTCCGTATGCTTCAAACTGGCAGGACTCATTGAAACAATTTTTCCCTCCACCCATTCGGCAAAGCTGCTGTCTGCAAGATGCAGAAAATCCTGATATGTGATGCTTGTCATAAAGCCGCCAGACCGATCTCAGCGTTTTTTTCCGATTTCAAATGCTTTTCCGATGAATGAGCCGACAGCATGATATTGCTGAACTTCCGGGCTATATACAAGAGGTTGGATTTTTTCGATATCCGGATTTCCATCTTTATTCAGCATATCGTCATCTGCTTTGACATCCAGAATTTCACCTACGAAATGGGTATGCAATCCGATTTCATAGTGATGAATCACCTTGCACTCCAACACCATCGGAAATTCTCCCACATACGGAGCATCTACCAACTCCGATCTGACCGGTGTAAGATCGGTTTCCTTGAATTTATTCACATTCCGCCCCGATGCCATGCCGAAATAGTCAGCTTCCCGGGCATATCGGACAGACGGAACACTTAAGGTATATGCCTGTCTTTCCATAATATTGCTGTATGTATAGGTTGCCTTGCGAAGAGAAATAGTTACGCACGGCGGTTTGGAACAGCAGATGCCGCCCCATGCAATGGTCATCACGTTCGGATTCCCCTTGGCATCATACGATCCCACACACCAGACCGGTGTAGGAAAGATAAGCGTTTTTGCTCCGAATGATTTTTTCATCTGATTCGATCCTTTCATTGTTTGTTGTAATCCGCTTTCAAATAGTAGTTACCGTTTTCCTTTGCAGAACCGACTATCTTTTCAACTATTCTTACAATCGGAATTTCAATGAAAAACTCTCCGCACTACCGACAGACAATCACATTGCCCCGTATGCTTTCATATTGAAAGTATTTTCTCAAGATTGACAGTGATATTGTCAATGATCCCAAGCTCGGTATTCCAATTGCTGACAATCCAATCTTTTCCTGATTCTGCAATCATAACTTTGCGGGAATCTGTGAAAATCCATATAATTTTTTCAACCCCGAACATCAGAAGCGCGTCTATTTTTTTGTAATAATAATCAGCAGATATGGTAAAATTATCAAGATCGGCTTTCGTATCCACCTCGATCACCACTTTGGGCGGAATATCAAGATACTTATTATGCAACGGGATTTCCTTCAATTTTTCCTTTGAATAAATCGCAATATCTGCCGCGCGCCAACTGTTTTTGGAAAACCAAAGTCCTATTTCGTTGGTCAGAATCTCATACGTTTGAGGTAATTCTCCGATAAGAAAACGAAAAATCCTGCTGATAATCAGCGATTGAATAAAACTGCTGCCCATAATTTCCTCTGTCTGTTTCCTACCTCTGACAACATCCCTATAACCTCTGTAATAAATAGGCAAATTATCTGCCATCTCATAAATCAGGCATTCGGGAATTTTCTTTTCAGAAACTATTCTTCTTTGTTTTTGAACAGTTGCGGCTGTCATTTTTTTACCTCATCTGCAATTTTTTCAAAACCGTAACATCTTTCATCTTTCCCACGTCTGAAGACAGAGGCTCTTCATAATCAAACGACCATCAATAGCCCATGAATTTATTCATGGGAAAACATAATCAAGCTAATCCGTTAATCCTGAAAATCATGGTTCAGAATCAGTCAGATAATCAGGCAATTATAGCCTCAAGTATTGCTGTAACTTCCCTCATCAGCATGGGAGGAGCTTTTTCCATAAACTGAATGTCCTGCCTGCGGATCGAATGTCAGGATAACAAAATCTCCTTTATCCGGTATATATTTTGGCATCTACCAGACCTCTTTCCCTGTCGGAGCGCCCCAGTCTGTTTCTTCAGGCTGATAATCTTTCGACATTCTGCTGATCAGTTCCGTTATATCGTATTTCGGATGTTTCAGGCTGACAAGTTCTATCACAATCTTTTCATTGATGATATTCACCTCAACATTGTCTCCTGTATGCAGGTTCAGATTGCTGAGAATATGTTCGGGAAAAATGATACCCTTTTCACTGCCTAATTGCTGTATTGTTGTAATCATAATACACCTCTTTTGTTCCGGTATTTTCGGATTTCAGGATGTCTTTGATGACAGCGATCTCACCGAAAGCATCAACAATATCTCCTTTGTTAAATCTGATCTGCATCAGTACACCTCCGGCGATTTTCCGTAAGTAATAACATATTCGATATAATTCATAACCTGTGCGCTTGCTTCGAAGCGATTTTTACATCCGAAAGAACGCAGCAACCTGACCAATTCGTAGTGATCGCCATGTGCCGATCCCGAACCGAACGCCTCATAACCAGATCATTGTATGCGCTGCGAAGCCGGGCTATTTCATTTTTATCAAATTCCACAGAGATACCTCCGAAAGACTCTTCTATCCTTCAATCCTTACAAAATTCTTACATCCCGATTCATATCATTTTAAGGAGCGAATTGCACGGGCATAGTACTCACTGTTATAGTTCCAACCAATGAGACCGAAGTCAGATTCAGCAAGGTCATCACAATTACAAAAAAATAAATCACTCTGATCAGTTTTATGGATTCTTTTTCTTTGCAGCGGCGATACGTCTTTTCAAATTGGCGATAACTTCCTGAGACAATTCGATTTCCGGCTGAACAGACTCTCTTCGGTCAAGAATTTCGTCAATTTCGGAAGGTGAAGCTTTACCCCATTTTTTCAGCAGGCTGTCAAAATCCGCTTTCTGTCTGATGACATCATGATCCGGCACAACCCGCACCGTATATTCTCCTTCTGTCTGACGGATCAGTACATAGACAATATACTGAGTCAGCGGAATGCCTTCGTTTTCAGCCTGAACTTCCAAGTTGCGATACAATGTTTTAGGCAAACTCAAAGTTACTTTGTTCATAAGTGTTCCTGATTTACAAGATATTCTATGAATTTCATAGGATTCATTACCCGCAATCCCAAAGTTTTCACAGCTTTTTCAAAATCCCGAACATTGTAAGTAATCACAATTGCACGGGCATTCATCGCACAGTCAATAATATGTTCATCGCCCGGATCCGGTGATACGGGACGCCACGAAAACCAGATTCTCATAAATTCGGAATGTTCTCCGACCATATTTGCCAGAACAGGCTTTATCTCATCCCATCTTTGTTCCGACAATTTCCGGGAAAGAACATCATCGTATTCGTAGGCAATCGAATCGGATATGCAGACCGTGAACAATCCGGCACGCCATGCGTCAATAATGAGACCGCAGGCGCCGCCCTTACGGGTCAGTCCTTCAAAAACGACATTTGTGTCAATCACAATTCGCATGTGAGAGGATAGTTCTGTTTTTATCATTTAATCCGCACAAACTCAACCCTTCGGTTCAATGCCCGTCCGTCCTCATTGTCGTTAGACGCAATCGGGGTGGTTTTTCCCATAAGATTTTGTAATCAGACGATTCTCATCTTAATGAAATTTGGATGTCAGAAAATTTTTCACAGCATCTGCCCGTCTTTGGGATAAATTCATATTATGGTAAAAAAGCTGCCGGTAGCCGGTATTCGGGTCAGAAATACGCTGATTTTAGTGTGCTTCAAACTGGCAGGAGTCATCGAAACAATTTTTCCCTCCACCCATTTCGGCAAAGCTGCTATCTGCAAGATACAGAAAATCTTCATAGAGATTGCTTGCTACCTAAAAGATAATCCTTGTCATGATTTTTTTGAATAAGTGACCATTTGGCTTTTTACAGTCTCGGAATCAATGATCGGAATACCTTTATACTTTCGTATTTCCTTAAACCTTGCTATAACAGAGTCTATCTTCTTATCATCGCTTTTCAGAGCGACATCCAAAGCTGAATTTATACTTAACACAGTTGGTTTTGGATTTAGTTGTGTGCTGACTTTTCGGGATAATTCAAAACATTCATCTTTATGAGCTGCTGCGTAGTCAGTTCGTAAAACTTTCTCAATGGGCTCAATTATATCTATAACATATTGTCCATATTTCAAGCATTTTTCAGGGGTAGGTATATCTCCCTTATGTATAACTCCATTTCTTAGATTAGGATATTCTTTCATAACTTTTTCTTTTGATAACTGCGTATAGACTTTACCTGTTTCCATCATCCAGACAGTTATGAAAGCACCGTATTGTCTTTCAGATAATTTTTGCATAAAATTCCAAGTTTTCATAAATGTTTCAGCCACAATCTTCTTATGTCGTGCGATAACTCTGAGAGCAAACTCGTAATACCTTTCTAATGCTGATGCAAAAGAAGCTATCGCCTCTCTGAAATACCCATCCAAATAGGCATTCACTCCGATGGTATAAAGCACTTCATGGTGTGGTGTGCGTAAAACAGTTGTCGTGTGATGCCCTCGCGGACATTCAAATTTATAAATTCCGTCATTATTTACCGAGTGTACGCGCGAATAAACAACACCTGCCTCGCCTGTGATGTCATCTAAACATTTGTTACAACTTATCTCAATTCTCATATTTGCTCTCTATCAAAATCTAAAAATTCATAATAGTCGGACAATTCAATCATTTTTTTCAATAGAACTACCCCACAATATGCACCAACTCCGAAGCCGGAACCAGCCGGATTTCTTTTTTCAGATTCGGCAGTTCTTCTTTCAATACCTGATAGGTAACAGAATGCGGATGTCCGATGCCGATGGCTTCTCCGTGTATTTTTGCCGCATGAATCAGCCGCCGGATCTGCGTTCTGATCGCTTCTGCATCCTGTACATGATCCAGAAAAATATCTCTCTGAGCAAACGGAATCTGGGCAATCCGGGCAGCAGACAGACAGCGGCTGTCTCCGGTAGTGTAACTGTCAACAAAAAACATCTGTCTTTTTCTGAGTGCAGACATCAGATGATACATGGGCGAAGAAGTTGCTGTCAGCCTTGATCCCATGTGATTATTTACCCCTCTGACATACGGCACCGCATCCAAATGCTGCTCAAGCTGCGCCAGCATCTGCTTGGGAGACATGGATGCAAACAATGCGCCATGACCCGGATTGGCAGCCGGATATTCCACCGGCTCCATAGGCAGATGCAGCATGATCTGAATGCCTTTTGCTGCCGCGTTTGTTGCAATTTTATGTTTGAGCGGTGCGTTCGGAAGAATCGAAAACGTCAGACATTTGTCCAGATTTGCCAGTTTTTCCGAAATTTCCGCATCATAGCCGATATCATCGATGATAATCGCAATTTTGGGCAAGGTTATTCCATGACGCGGCGTGATCCGTTTGGGTCTGATGTCTTCTTTGGGATAAATTTCGAATTCGGGAATTTTGGAAATAGTCAGTGCAGGTACAAACACCTGATCCGGAGGCTTTGCACCTTCCACGCCGGATAACTGATTCAGAATCAGCACTGCTGCCGCGCAAACCATTAGTGCAAAAGACAGCCCGGCATTTCGGGTGTCGGGCTTGTCCTTTCTCAATCGATAACTATTTAATTTCCGGGTTTTTCGGAGATTCAACTTTTCACGCTTTTGAATACATCATGTCCGATCAGAATTTCAAGCGCGCGCATCACCTGATAATCTGATTGCAGCGTTTCCAAATCCAGAGGACCATAGCGATTTTCGGTTTTGCGCTTTTTGAGCTGCTCTTTGATTTCCTCTTTCTTCTCTTTGCTCATCTCTTCTTTGGATTCGGATCTGTGTTCGGATTTTTTCCCTTTTTCAGAAGGTTCTGCTTCCAGATGATTCTTCAGATCTTTTTCCTTAGGAATCACTTCATCCGCATCCACCTCTTTGTCTTCCACCCGTTGTTTGACTTCGATATCCGGCACAATTCCCTGAGCCTGAATGGATCGTCCGTTGGGCGTGTAATAGCGCGCAATCGTGAATTTGAGTCCGTAGCCGTCTCTGAGGGTTTCAACCGTCTGAACTGAGCCTTTGCCGAAAGAAGTCGTGCCGAGAACCACCGCACGTTTATGATCCTGAAGCGCGCCTGCCACGATTTCCGATGCGCTGGCGCTGCCGCCATTGATCAGCACGATGATCGGATATTCCCGCTTTTCGCTGTCGGGATTGGCTTTGAACACTTTGGTATTTTTCTTCTGACGCCCCTTGATCGAAACAATATCGCCTTTATCCAGAAACAGATCTGAAATCTGAATCGCCTGATCCAGAAGCCCGCCGGGATTGTCCCGCAGATCCATAATCAGCCCTCTGAGCGGTTCTGAAGCATGTTCAAGTTTTTTCAGTTCTTTCAGCAGGTCTTCGGTGGTATTTTCCTGAAAATTGCTCACGCGTATATAGCCGTATCCGGGCTTGATGCTGATAGCACGCACGCTTTCAATCGGAATAATATCTCTGACCAGAGTGAAATCCATCGGCTTCTGAGAACCTTCCCGCATAATCGTAATTTTTACCTGGGAACCTTTGGGTCCACGCATTTTTTTGACCGCTTCCCAAAGCATCATGTCTTTGGTGGACTGATCATCCACTTTGATAATCACATCCCCGGCTTTGACCCCCGCGATGTATGCAGGTGTGCCTTCGATGGGAGAAATGACCGTCAGAGCGCCTTTCTGCATGGTAATCACTATGCCGATGCCGCCGAATTCCCCGCTGATTTCGGTCTTCATTTCCTCGAATGCCTCGGGCGGAAGCAGTTGCGAATGCGGATCCAGACTGTTCAACATACCCTGAATGGCTTTCTGGATA
>CAZMDM010000328.1:0-1646 GCA_964564775.1 uncultured Desulfonema sp.
AGACGGATATTTCGGAAAAATCACTCTGACGACATTGGCAAAATTATCGCAGTGTTTATTGACAAATTTCTCCTCGCCTCTGAGTCTGGAATACGATTTGATATTCGAAATCGGAATATCTGCCATCGGATAATATTTCCAATATTCAAAGTATGATCGGATTTTTTTAAACGATTCATAAACTATCGGATAAAACTTTTTAAAACCTCTAATATCTGATAACAAGTCGGTCTTATTAAAAATACTTTCTTTTGTACCGAGATTAACTTTAAAATATTTATCTATTTTTTTATTTGTGGATGAAAAAAGTAATTTGTCTTTAGAAGATATTAGACCAAAAGGAACTTCATTTCCAGAAATTGGCTCAGAATAAGCCAAGCTATCAACTAATATCATTGAATTATCATGATAATCTCGTTCAGGAATAACAACATTCAGATAATATGTAAGATCGAATTCCTCTGTATTCAGAGTCCATTCAAAAAATATATCATTATTTTCATAATAACGATTCAGGATTGCTCTGAAATTTCTTTTTAAAAGTGATTGTTGAAATCCGATTTTAAGAAGATCAGCCCAAAAATTCATACTGTCTATAAGATTACTTTTTCCACTATTATTAGGTCCTATGAAAATATTCAGTTTAGGATTAAATGTTAGGATATCACCAAATCGAAGATTCTTATATTTTCCTATTCTAAATTTTTTCAGCATCAGCAACTCCTCTCTTGCGATTTAACTTCGATCACATCATAATCCTGCTTTTCAGTCAGTCCGAAATTCTGCTTTAAGCGGTTTTTCTGAAATGCGACTGCGATATGATTGATGTCAATACTGATCCATTTCTGATCAAGCTTCTGCGCCGCGACAATCGCAGTTCCGCATCCGCAGAACGGATCGAACACGATATCACCTTCCTTGCTGCTTGCCTGAACGATTCTTTCCAGCAGGGCGAGCGGCTTCTGTGTGGGATAGCCGAGACGCTCCGAAGATACGGCATGGAGAGGATGAATATCGGTCCAGATATTTGTAATAATCGATCCTTCCTGTTCTCTCAGATAACGTTTCAATCTGGGACGCCGGGAAGTATCAAAGTTTCCGTCTTCTTTGAGGGGATACCAGATAAGACCTTTATCATGAAGCTTCTGCATCGTCTCTTTCTGATAACGCCAGCCTTTTTCAGGGCAGGGAAATCCCATCCATTCATACATCATATTCGGTCTGGGATTCGGACTCGCCATATTATCCAGTCTGTAAGTACCTTGTCCGTCATTGTCATCGAGGCGATAAAATTTTCTGACATAGCCGTCATCATGTTTTCCATATTGCGGATAAAAGCACGCTTTGGAAGATTTGACATAAAAAAAGATCGTATCTGATACATTCGGAAATTTTGTCTTCGCGTCGCTATGAGCGCTTTGACGCTTCCATGTGATATCGTTTCTGAAATTTTCTATCCCGAAGATAGTATCCAGAATCATTCTGAGATAGTGATTTGCAGTAGAATCGCAATGCAGATAAAGGCTCCCGGTCGGTTTCAGAATCCGGTGAAGCTCCACCAGCCGGATGGTCATCATCACGATATACGCCATCATCTGATTCGTGCCGATGAACTCTTTCATCGCGCTGATCATGGTTCTGACCGG
>CAZMDM010000329.1:0-2536 GCA_964564775.1 uncultured Desulfonema sp.
CATGGTTTTGGAAAATTTGGAAATAAAATTCTGAACCAGCAGAGGAATATCTTCCAGCCGCTCTCTTAAGGGCGGAAGCCTGATCTGAAGCACATTCAGACGATAAAACAATTCCTGACGAAAGCTGCCTTTTGCAACTTCGTCTTCCAAATTCCGGGCAGTTGCGGCAATAATTCTGACATCGATATTTCTGGGCTTGGATTCGCCGATGGGCATGATTTCGTTTTCCTGAAGCACCCGCAGAAATTTGAACTGAAGCGACAGCGGCAGCTCTCCGATTTCATCCAGAAAAATCGTACCGCCGTTTGCTTCTTCGAACAGCCCTTTTTTATTTCGGTCAGCACCGGTGAATGAGCCTTTTTTGTAGCCGAAAAATTCGCTTTCTAGAAGATTTTCAGGAATACCGCCGCAGTTGACCGGAATAAACGGCATCTGAGACCGTTCTCCCTGAAAATGGATGCCTCTGGCAATCAGTTCCTTGCCGGTGCCGGATTCGCCGGAAATCAGAACGGTTGTGTTGTATTGGGCAGCTTTGGACGCGAGCTTGAACACATCCTGCATGGCTTTGCTTTTGCCGACCATATTGCCGAAGCTGTAACTTTTCTCGATTTCCCGAATCCGTTCTTTGAGTCGGAAATTTTCCCGGCGCAGATGTTCCCGTTCTTCGGCTTTTTTCAATGCCAAATACACTTCATCGGTTTTGAATGGCTTGGAAATATAATCGTACGCGCCCAGTTTCATAGCTTCGATGGCGCTGTCAATCGTACCGTAAGCCGACATCATAATCACGGTGGTGCTTTCCAGATTGTCTTTACCTAGTTTCAGAAATTCCATACCGTCAATCTGAGGCATCTTCATATCGCAGAGAATAAAATCATAGTGATTGTTTTTAATGATCTCAAGACCTTGTTCTCCATTTTGCGCGGTATCCGCCACATAGCCGGTTTTTTTGAGAAGCATACTCAGCATGTGACGCATATTTTCTTCGTCATCTATAATCAGCAGCCGTTTGCAATTTTTTTTGTCCATAAAATTCAATCCACCGAAATAACTCTGTTTCTTCCATTCCGTTTTGCCGAATACAACGCCTGATCCGCTTTCAGAATAAATTCGGATAAGGCATGTCCGATAACCGGAACAACGGTTCCGATGCCGATGCTGACACTCAGTTGTTCCGACACTGAAGAATTGGCGTGAGCAATCTGCAAACTTGCAATATGTTTCCGGATATTCTCTCCCACAGCCATTGCCTGTATCGGGTACGAATCACTCAGAATAACAGCAAATTCTTCTCCTCCGTAGCGAAATACCCGATTTCCGAAATCCCGGGTAGCATCACTCAGCGCATTCGCCACCAGCCGCAGGCAGTCATCGCCGTGCAGATGTCCGTAAGTATCATTGAAATTTTTAAAAAAATCAATATCAATCATCATCAGAGACAAGGGTTTTGATTCGCGCTCCGCCTTTTCCCATTCTTCAGCCATGATTTTGTCGAAATATCGGCGATTGGAAATGCCGGTCAGTCCGTCCAGAAACGAAAGTCTTTCCAGCTCTTTGTTTTTTTCCGCCAATTCTTTCATCAGGCGGATATTTTCCAGTTTCAGGCGATGCTTTTCGATCACCTTTTCCACAGAAATCAGCAATGTGTCCTGAATATTCTCATCTTTGAGCAGATAGTCGTCTGCGCCGCTTCGGATGGCATCCAGCGCAACCCGGATTTCATTATTGGCAGTCAGAATCATAATGGGAACATCACAGGCGTCTTTTCTCAAGCGCTTAATCAGATCGAGTCCGTCGCTTTCGGGCATATTCATATCCGATACGATCAGGGATATATCCTTCTCCTGTATATATTTTCGAAACGCATCGAGTCCGTTTTCGGAAGTCCGAACTTCATAGCCTCCGTATTCGAGAATACAGGCAATCATATCTCTGACAAACGCGTCATCATCTGCAATCAGAATTTTGGGTTTCCGAGTCATTCGGATATTCTCAATCCTTGTCGAGTTTGGCGGACCGGATGCAGTTGCGCCCTTCCTGTTTTGCCGAATATAAGGCCTGATCCACCCGGAAAATCAGAAATGACGGACTTAAATTCCGCTCCGGTATCATACTGCCCACGCCCAGACTGATGGTTATCCGGTCTGATACCATCGAGCTGATATGCGAAATATTCAGAGATTCAACTCCTGAACGCATACTTTCCGCGACAGACATCGCACCTTCGAGATTCGAATTGGGCAGAATTGCCGCAAATTCTTCTCCTCCGTAACGGAATAACGCATCTCCGGCTCGTTTCAGTTTGGAATCCAGCGTATTTGCCACCAGTTTGAGACAATCGTCTCCGCACTGACGACCGTAGGTATCGTTAAATCGCTTGAAACAATCAATATCCACCATAATCAACGCCAACATGCTTTGGGAACGCATTGCCCGTCCCCATTCTTCGGACATGGTTTTATCGAAATAGCGGCGATTGGCAACACCGGTCAGTCCGTCCAGAAATGATAAGCGCTCCAATTCCTTATTTTTCAGG
>CAZMDM010000330.1:0-4200 GCA_964564775.1 uncultured Desulfonema sp.
CACTCCCATGTCTGCCGTACATACCCGTGCCTGTTTCCGCCAGTTATTCGTAAACTGCGTTCGATATCTGTTTGACACTTGCCAATTGGTTGTTGCGGTTTTCCAATCAAGCAGCCCTGTAATGGCGAGTATACTCACTCCCGTGCATACTGCTGCAATCCGGGTCTTCCGATGGTAATGTCCGGTAATCCATTGGAGAATATCCGATATTTTATCCGGCATGGGACGTGTGCCGAACAGATATGGGGGAATCAGGATCATATCTGTGCGTTCCACATCTTCCATTTTCCGGTCGGGATGTATCCTGATGCCACGACTGGTCGAAACCGCTTCTCCATTCGGGCTGACGATTTCCATATCAAATAAGGAGTTATCCGATTTCGGACTTCTTTCGAATTTCTGATACCAGAGATCGGCAATCGAAAACGCATCCATCAGACCCGCAATGCCTGAAAACATGCAGCCGTCATACGCAATAAATGTGATTTTAGCCATAGATATTTTCCTGTTACCGATAATGTCACTTTTTACATGTTATTTGTCATTTATGTCTCTTTTGGTTTATCCTGTCAAGTGATATTGATTCAAACCAAAACTCACGGAGATATACTGTGTGATATGTAGGAAATATTTTCGACATTTTTGACGATCTGTTCTGAGCGATCACAAGCGAATGCCGGATTTGTCTATGGAAAGACTCTGTTCGAAGAAATTTCTGACATCGGCGTAAGCGAATTTTGTCTTCGCTCCGGGTTGGGAAGTATCAAGATATTCATCATAAACTTGGTAATCTGAACTCCACTGTCGTTCCCTGACCGGACTGACTTTCGATACGGATATGCCCCTCATGTGCTTCGACAATATTGTTCACGATGGCAAGTCCGAGTCCGGTGCCGGTGCTTTTGGTGGTAAAATACGGATCGAATACATGCGCCAAATCCTGCGGAGCAATACCGCAGCCGTTATCGGCAACACGAATTGCGATCCCCTTTTTGTCTCTGAATACGGATACGGATAAAATTCCTCCGGTATTCATCGCTTCAATCGCATTCAGATACAGATTCAGCAAGACTTGACTGATTTTATCCGAATCAACGCTGATCTGTTCGGGCTGAAGCATCAGCAAAAGCCGAATTTCAATGCCTTTGTCATTTGCCTGTCTTTCGATCAGCTTCAAAGAATCCTGCACCAGAGTATTGATACAGACAAGTTTTTTGAAAATTCTGATCGGTCTGGCAAACTCCAGAAGCTGGGTAACCACCCGGTTCAGACGATCCACCTCCTGAATCATAATATCCGCAATATACTGATCTTCGGGGATATGTTGATATCGCTCTTTGAAATAGGTGGCAAAGCCTTTGACAGAGCTTAAGGGATTTCGAATTTCATGCGCTACTCCGGCAGCCAGCATTCCCAATGAAGCAAGCCGTTGATTTTTTATCACTTCTTTTTTCAGTTCACGGATTTCGCTCAGGCGATGATTTTGCACCACAAATAAAAGGATGACGCCGGCAAATCCGATAACCAGAAAAATAATTCCGATAATCACCACCTGCCGGGTTTCTTCTCTTCGAATTTCCTCGACCGAGGACATATCCAAGCCGACAAAAATAATCCACCGTCCCTGAGCGCAATCTTGGGGATCGCAGGTCTCCCGATGATGTTTGTCCGGCGGATGGTCGGGCATCGGCGGCATCAGGGACAGAAATTCTCCGATAGGTCCGTGAGGCGGTGAGAACTTTCGGAATACCTCGAAAATTTGGGGGCTTCCCGGTTTTGAAACTATCCGCCATTGTACCCCATTAAGAGTAAAAATATCTTCAAGATCGAGCTTTTCCGAATATATCTCTCCGATCCGAGTCGGATCGCCGTGTGCAACGATCCGTCCTTTCAGGTCTGTTACCAGTATATGAACGATATCAGGCTGTTTGGCGGTTTCGGTCAGTAGATGCTGAAGTCGGAATTTTCCGGGACCACGCCCTGCGTGCATCATCATCCCGCTCCGAGTCCCGGCTTCGAAGGAGCGGATCAGTGCAGCACCTTTTTCCAGCAAAAGACGCGAGGTATTTTTTTTCAGCCTGCTGATACTTTCCGCGGTCATCAGGGCAAAAATCGGAAATAAAATTGCCACCGCGCCGATAAATATCCAGGGCGACAAGCCGTACCAGAATTTTTTGTCTTTATCATGCAGCATATTCAGTTGAATAAGCAAATCCGATGCCATTATAATTGTTCTTTCATGTTTCAGATCATTGTGATACAAAAACAATGCAAAGTTCACATATTTTAACGTTGCATTTTACACTTTGAACTGTTTTTGTGGTTATTTTATATCCGTCCGATGGATACTTTATACCCATTGTTGCCGAGTATGACAAACAAAAACAGAGCAAAGTGTAAAGTTCGAAATGTTTTGACTTTGTATTTTGCGTTTTCCACTTTGAATGGTATTGATAAGGCTTGGCATAAACTTTGCATATATTTCTGGCAGAAATTTGGCTTTTCGAAGTCGGAATAAACACCTGAAATCAGGAGAACAGGATGAAAAAACTTCATCGTATCACACAAATAATGAAAGATAAAGCAGGGAAAACGGGTCTGGTAGCAGCGGTGGTCGGCATGGTTTTGTTCGCCGGAGTTGCTGTTTTTGTTCATTCGTCACAGGCAGACGATATTCTGATCATTGCCAACAAAGATATTCCTGTCAGTTCACTGACTGCAGAAGAATTGAAAAGCATTTTTCTCGGTGAAAAGGTCAAATGGAATGATAGGCAGACTGTCGCATTTGTGCTGCTGATGACGGATATCCATGAGAGTTTTCTCAAAAAATATCTCGGCATCAGTTCTGTGCAGTACAGTCAGTACTGGAAAAAAATGATTTTTACCGGAAGGGCAAAATCTCCGAAAGCATTTAATAAACCGGAAGAACTTTGTGATTATGTAGCCAATACGTCAGGCTGCATCGGCTATGTTCCATCCCCAATATGCAATGATAAAGTCAAAACCATTTCGGTCAGATAGGAGAGTGTTGCAATGAAGACCATTTCTGTTTTATTCGTATCTCTGATGCTTATCATCTCTGCCGGTGAAGTGCTGGCGTTTGAGGCAGGCAATGTTGAGATTCACGGATTCGTCTCGCAGGGATATCTGCTGACAGATAAAAATAACTATATGGCGGATACGGACGGCGGAACATTTCAGTTCAATGAAATAGGATTGAATTTGTCAACGGATTTGGCAAATCTCCTGCATATCTCGCTACAGCTTTTTTCCCGTGATCTGGGAGATGTCGGAAACAATGATGTGGTGCTGGGCTATGCTTACGGGGATTATCGCTGGAAAAACTGGCTGGGATTCCGCGCAGGCAAGATGAAGATTGATTACGGATTGTATAATGAAACTCGTGAAATGGATATGCTGCGTATCGGCGTCATGCTTCCTCAGAGTGTATATCCTGAAATCTGGCGGGACAGTTTCTCCAATATCAGCGGTGCGGGCATATATGGCTATGTTCCCGCAGGGGCAGTCGGAAAATTTGCCTACAATTTTCAGATCGGTGCAATGGAATTTGATGAAAACGGAGGTTTTGCCAAATCTTTTTCTCCGAGGATCGATGAAACGCTCAGTCTGACGAAAATGGACGCGGATTATGCGTGGTTCGGAACTCTGCAATGGGAGCCTTCTGTGTCGGGTTTGAAAATAAAAGCCACTGACTACAAAATTAACGGTTTATCGGCAGATGGCAATGTTACTGCGACAAACAGAAACGGAGAAACGGTCAGTTCTTCGGTAACATTTGATGTCAGTCAGAAAGACGGATATGTGCTTTCTCTTGAGTATTCATGGAAAAATCTGGTTCTGACTGCCGAATATTCCGAAGATAACTATAAGATCAACCAAAGTGTAGATCGCAGCGCTGCTTCGGCACCAACGCCGACCACGGGTTCGTCTGACACTGCTTCCGCAAACGGAGGGAACGGAAGAGGCATTCCGTTTTCCGCGCAGCCTCCTCCGAAACACAGCAGTCAGGGATGGTATGTCTCTGCTGCTTACCGCGTTACTGACTGGCTCGAAACCGCGATGAGTTACTCGGAATATTATCCGAACAAAGATGATAAGAGCGGCGATACAAAACCAGATAATGCGAAATTCAATTCATGGCTGAAGACAACAACCCTCTCCACTCGTTTTGATATCAAC
>CAZMDM010000331.1:0-32277 GCA_964564775.1 uncultured Desulfonema sp.
ACTTTGGCAAGCAACGGAGCAAGACATATTCGTCCTGCCAGCGGTGGAGCTGTCCGTTTAGGTGCCAGTGTTGATACGGAAGCAGACGGACATCCAAGTATCAACGCAGATGGTGATGATACCACAGGTTCGGATGATGAAAACGGAATTACCTTCTTAGACCCGATTATGCCGGGGCAGACATTCCGAATCCAAGTAATAGTGGGCAGTGCCTCGGGGCGTCTGAGTGCATGGATCGATTTTAACGGCGATGGTGATTTTAACGATACTGGGGAACAAATCAGGAGTGATACTGACCCGGCATTGACTGTCGGAACACATACTCTGACTTTTACGGCACCTGCATCTGCTGCGCCGTTTGCTACGACCCTTTATTCCCGCTTCAGAATCACGAGCGGGACAGGGCAAGGCGGAAACAGCCCGACCGGATTAGCTCAGAATGGCGAAGTCGAAGATTACGCCTTAATGAGTCTCGGCGATTTGGTGTGGATTGACAATGGCGCAGGCGGCGGCATTGCAAATAACGGAATCAAAGACGGCGCTGAAGCCGGAGTCAGTGGTGTAAGTGTTCAACTGCTGAATAATGGCGGTACGGTTGTCGCAACAACTACGACCGACAGCAACGGAAGATATTTATTTACCGGCTTGAATCCGGGCAATTACAGCGTCCGTATTCCATATACAGAATTTCTAAGCAGCGGACCGTTGTATCAGTATTTTTCATCGAGCAATGCAAAGAACCCGGAAAGTCCGACAGATCAGGATCAGGATACCGGCATTGACCAAAGCAATCCGGAATCATTCGGTGTTGGTATTACATCGAATGTAGTGATACTGAATTCATTAGGCAGCGAAACGTATGCTGACGGTGATTCGGATAATAACTCAAACCGCACCGTTGATTTCGGTTTTCTGAGATATGACTACGGTGATGCGCCGAATAGTTACGGAACAACAGGCATCGGCGGCGCAAGACACATTCTTGACGGTTTGACGTATCTCGGCGCCGGTGTTGATGCTGAAGTTGACGGTCAGCCGAATGCAAATGCTGCCGGTGATGACAGCACCGGAACCGATGATGAAAACGGTATCACTTTCTTAACGCCGATTATGCCCGGAAAAGATTATCAGATTCAGGTAAATGCTTCAGTTGCCGGTTATCTGAACGCATGGATTGATTTTAACGGCAACGGCACATTTGATGCCGGAGAGAAACTCGGTGGTGCTGAACAGACATTGACTGCCGGAAACAATACGCTTACTTTCACCGCTCCTGCCTCAATACCTGCCAGTACCTTGTATTCGCGGTTCAGATTCACACGCAACGCGGGCGAAGCAACTTCTCCCACAGGTCTAGCTTTAAACGGCGAAGTCGAAGACTATGCTTTAATGAGTCTTGGCAACCGGGTGTGGTTTGATGTGAATAACAATCACATCATGGATGGCGGCGAAAGCGGAATTGACGGCGTAGAAGTTCAGCTTTTGGATGGTGCGGGCGCTCCGATAAATGACGGTGCGGGCAATCCGATTACGACCACCACCAGCGGCGGCGGACATTATCGTTTTACCGGATTACCTCCGGGGGATTACAGAGTCAAAATCACGAGTTCGAATTTTGATGCTGTAGGAAAGCCGTTATATGGTCATTATTCTAGCACAGATACGGCTGCTGGCGGAACAGACCCAGACAATAATGCCAATGAAAATGCAGATGAAAACGGTGTGGATGATAATCATCCTGAAATAAACGGAATTACGTCATTAACGATTACATTGGCATTAGGAACAGAGCCGACTACAGACGGCGATACTGACCCCAACTCCAACATGACCGTTGACTTCGGATTCTACACCCCTGTCAATATCGGCAATCTGGTATGGCATGATAAAAATAACAATGGCATTTATGAATCGGGATTGGGTGAAAACGGAATTGACAACGTTACAGTTGAGTTATACCGACAAGGTGATACCATCGGTACGCCTCGTGCAACCCAGACTACAACTGGTGGCGGATTCTATAATTTTACCACTTTTACAGATGGGACAAAAATACCTCCCGGAAATTACTTTGTCTATATTCCTACGCCTCCGACAGCGTATCCGGTCAGCAGCGCGGCGGCTGTAACCGATACCGCAGATAACCAGCAGGATAATGATGATAACGGCTCTCAGACCGGTTCAGGCAATCCTGTTACCAGTCCGATAATTACGTTGACTTCAAAAGCAGAACCCGACACCGGAGTGGATACAGACGGCACAGACGGCGATCTGACCATTGATTTCGGATTTTATCATCCTGTGAGTGTCGGTAATTTTGTCTGGAGCGATCTGAACGGCAATGGTATTCAGGATTCCGGAGAGCCGGGTATTCTTGGAGCTACGGTTTCTTTATTTGTAACGCCCGATAATGGCGCTCATCTAAATCCGGCAACAGATATCAATGGAAATCTGGTCGGTTCGATCACAACGCCTGCGAGCGGATTATACCATTTCACGAATCTGCCTCCGGGCGATTATGTGGTTCGGGTAGTTCCGCCTGCTGGATATTTGCTGACAACCGGCGGTACTGACCCAGATAATAACGATAACACGGATTCCAACGGATACAATAACGCCGGAAATATCGAAAGCCATCCGGTAACGCTGCTTTCCGAAAGTGAACCCACAGATGACGGAGATTCGGATGCCAACAGCAATCTGAGTGTTGATTTCGGATTTTATCAGCCCATGAATCTGGGCAACTTGGTCTGGCATGATGCGAATAACAACGGCATTTATGAGCCAGGATTGGGCGAAACCGGAATCAACGGTGTAACGGTAAATCTTTACAGAGATGTTGACGGAGATGGTATTGCAGAACCCGGCGGCGATGACGGGGCTTCGATTGCCACCACGACAACTGCGGGCGGTGGATTATATAATTTCGGCAATCTTGCGCCCGGAAAATACTTTGTCGTTATACCCACGCCTCTTCCGACTGCATATCCGACCAGCAGTACAACTACGGTTACAACGGATAACAATGTTGATAACGATGACAACGGTTCTCAGGCATCTTCCGGCGGGGCTGTCATCAGTCCAGTTATTACTCTGAAAATGGGTGATGAACCTGCTGCCGGAACTGACGGCGATGGCACCAACGGTAATCAGACCATTGATTTCGGTTTATTCCATCCGGTCAGTATCGGAAATTTCGTATGGTTCGATGCAAATGGCGATGGCGTTCAGAATGATGGGGCGAGTTCGGGCATTCCGGGTGTCAGAGTCGAATTGTATCAATCTGACGGAACAAGTCCGGTAACAGATATTGCCGGCGCTACAGTTGGTTTTACTACGACTGACGCGAACGGATTTTACAATTTCGCTAATCTTTCACCGGGTAATTATGTTGTGAAGATTCCTGCGTCCAACTGGACCGGAAGCGGACCGTTTGCTGCCGGTCAGCCTTATGCAGGTGCTTTCGGAAGTCCCGGATCCGGCGGAGATAATCAGGTCAATACGGATGATAATGGCAACAATGACAAAAATTTGGCAGTAACCAACGGTGTAAGCAGCGGAATTATTACGCTGGTATCACACGGTGAACCGACAAACGAAGATGCTCAGGAAACGACTGCTGATAATAACAGCGATCTGACCATTGACTTCGGTTTTTATACTCCTGTCAGCATCGGAAATTTGGTATGGCATGATAAAAATAATAACGGGCTTGTTGATGGAGGCGAATCCGGCATTGACGGCGTAAAAGTTCAGTTATACCGTGCCGGAACCACCCCGATTCCTGCCAACCTGATTGCCGAGCAGGATACAAGCGGCGGCGGATATTACAAGTTCGAAAAGCTCAAGCCGGATACTTATTATGTGTATATTCCGACACCTCCGGCAGACTATCCGGTGAGCAGCGGGGTTTTGGTAACCGATACTGCCGATAATCAGCAGGATAATGATGACAACGGTATTCAGCTGCCTGTGATAGTAGGCGGTGTGGTTACAAACCAGCCTGTGAGAAGCCCGGATATTACGCTGAACTCCCGCACCGAACCCGATACCGGAGTTGATACGGATAATACTGACGGTGATCTGACCGTTGATTTCGGATTCTATCATCCGATTTCTCTTGGCAATTTTGTCTGGGATGATCTGAACGGAGACGGTGTTCAGGATACGGGCGAGCCGGGTATTGCCACTGCAACCGTTTCATTATTTATGGGCGATGGTACGACTCCGGCAAGAGATGTTGACGGTAATCTTGTACTTTCGCAAACCACTAATACATCCGGTAGTGAAGGTAAATATCTTTTTATAAATTTGCCTCCGGGTGATTATGTCGTAAAAGTATCTGCTCCGGGATATGTGCATACCAAGGGCAAAAACGGTATAAATGATCCGGCTGATCCCGATGATGATGATAACACAGATTCCAATGGCTATAAGCCCGGAATAGATGTTCAAAGTAAGCCGGTAACCTTGGTATCTGAAGGCGAGCCATTAAATGATGGCGATACATCGCCCGATCCCAATTCTGATAAGAACTCCAATCTCACGGTTGATTTCGGCTTTTACAGAGTTCCGAGTCTGGGCGATTTTGTTTGGAATGATGTGAACAGAAACGGTATTCAGGATATGGGCGAGCCGGGTATTGCCGGAGTTATTGTCGCATTGTATAAAAATGACGGTACGCCGGTAACCGACTCTTTCGGCAATCCGATCACAGCGACAACAGATTCTGCTGGCGGATACAGTATTTCTACGGGAACATTACCGCCCGGGAATTACTATCTGACGTTTTCTCCGCCGGATGCGACCTATCAGATCACCAGCCAGAATTTGGGCGGAGATGATACCAAAGACAGTGATATTGATGCTACGGGCAAAACCGGTACAATCACTCTGACATCAGGGCAGACAGACCTGACATGGGATGCAGGATTTTATCGTTATGATTTCGGAGATTTGCCTGACACTCCATACAAAACGCTTCTGGCGAACAGCGGCGCGCATCATACTTTGGATGGCAGCACCTATCTGGGAAGCAGTGTTGACGCGGAAAATGATGGTCAGCCGCACATCAATGCCAGCACCGGAGATGGCGCGGATGAAGATGGCGTAACTTTCCTGACGGCAATCACAGCAAGTCAGCCGGGTGTTCCCAGACAATATACGATTGAGGTCGAGGCAAATTCTTCGAGTGTGCTGAATGCGTGGATCGATTTTAACGGTGATGGGGATTTCGATGACACTGGCGAGCGGATATTCACCAATCAGACGTTGAATCCAGGTGTAAATTCTTTTACTCTGATTGCGCCCGAATCGGCAACACCGTTTGCAAGCACGCTGTATTCGCGTTTCAGGGTTACAAAGACTACGGGACAGGGCGGAGACAGCCCCATAGGTTTGGCATATTCGGGCGAAGTCGAGGATTACGCGTTGATGAGTCTGGGCAATGTCGTATGGATTGACAATGGCGCGGGCGGAGGTATCCCGGATGACGGCATCAAACAAGCAGGTGAAAGCGGCGTTTCAGGTGTAACTGTAGAGTTGTACAGAGATGTCAATGGCAATAACATCGCTGAACCCGGAGGCGCGGATGGCTTGGCTGTCGGCACGACCACCACTGATGCCAGCGGACATTATCTGTTCACGGGTCTGGCTCCGGGCAATTATTTTGTCCGTATTCCGGCAAGTGAATTTGCAAGCGGCAAGCCATTGTATGCCCATTTTTCAACTACGGATATTGCAAATACCACCGGAAACACTGATCCAGACACGGATGCGGATAATGAAAATGCCGATGAAAACGGCGTTGACAATAGCAATCCGTCTGTCAACGGAATCAATTCCATTCCCGTAACATTGGCTTTGGGAACCGAACCCGCAGGCGGTGCTGACGGCGATAATGATGCCAATTCGAATCTGACACTCGATTTCGGATTCCTGAAATATGATTACGGCGATCTGCCGCAGGACGCATCTCATACTTACGGCACGACTTTGTCCGGCAATCCTCTGCACAGCACAACCGGCGGCGCACGTCATGTGATTGACGGCAGCACTTATCTCGGAGCCGGTGTGGATGCGGAAAATGACGGACAGCCCGATATCAATGCGGTCGGTGATGACAGCACAACTGCGCCCGGAACCGATGATGAAGACGGTATTGTATTTTTGACCAGTATTCAGCCGGGACAGGAGTTCAAGATCGAGGTAACCGCTTCGATGAACGGTTATCTGAATGCGTGGATAGATTTCAACGGAGACGGAGATTTCAATGATACCGGCGAACACATCAGAACCGATGCTGCCGGAGCCTTGAATCTGACCGGAGGCAAACAGACGTTGACGTTCACGGCACCGTCATCGCCTGATCCGTTCCCGACAACGCTGTATTCCCGATTCAGATTTACGAGCGGATCAGGTCAGGCAAGCACGCCGACCGGCTATGCTCCCAACGGCGAAGTCGAAGATTACGCGTTGATGAGTCTCGGCAATGTGGTCTGGTTCGATGTCAATGATAACGGCATAAAAGACCCGACCGAAAGCGGAATCAGCGGGGTTGAAGTCGAATTATATCTGGATTCTCAGACACCGGGAACCGATACGCCTATCGGTATAACAACTACGGATTCGAATGGCAAATATCTGTTCACCGGCTTGATGCCCGGAAATTACAAGGTTCATATTCCCAAACGCGATTTCGCCACCGGCGGAGCTTTGTTTGGCTATAAGTCCACTACAGATCAAGCCGGATTCGATGATCCGAACCTTAATCGCAATGAAACTGCGGATGAAAACGGCATTGATGATCCTGCTTATCTCACAAACGGCATCACAACCGGCACGGTAACGCTGGCATTGGGCGATGAACCGATCACTGACGGCGATACGGATGCCAACTCAAATCTGACCGTTGATTTCGGATTTTACACGCCTGTCAATATCGGCAATCTGGTATGGCATGATGCGAATAACAACGGAGTGGTTGATACCGGTGATCCGCTTGAAACCGGAATTAACGGCGTAACCGTATATCTTTACAAGGACAGAAACGGAAACGGTATTGCCGAACCCGGCGGAGCGGACGGAGCTTCCATTGCCAATATGGTAACAACCTATGACGGACTCGGAAATCCGGGATATTATAATTTCGGCGATCTTGCGCCCGGAAATTATTTTATCGTTATCCCCGCGCCGCTTGCAACATATCCGACCAGCAGCACGCTGACGGTTATAACGGATAGCGGTTTGGGTAATATCAATAACGATGACAACGGCATACAGACGAGTTCGGGCGGACAGGTGATCAGTCCTGTATATACGCTTATATCCCATGATGAAATCACCACAGATGGAGACGGCTATGACGGTGATCTGACCGTTGACTTCGGATTCTATCATCCGCTCAGTCTCGGAAATTTGGTGTGGGAAGACACGAATGGAAACGGCATTCAGGACACCGGCGAACTGGGTATTCCGGGCGTAACTGTGCGTTTGTTCATGGGAGATGGCACAACTCAGGCAAGAGATGTTGCGGGCAATTTCGTGCCTTCTCAGACCACAGATGCAAACGGACATTATCTGTTCACCAATTTGCCGCCGGGAGATTATGTGGTTCAGGTTGTCAGACCTTTGGGATACTATCTGACCAGAGGCAAAGGCGGATTTGAAAATCCCAGCGACCCGGATGATAACGACAATACGGATTCCAATGGCAAAACCGATGTATTGCCGAATATCGTCAGCCTTCCGATAACGCTTAAGTCCGGCGATGAACCGGATACCGGAGTTGACGAAGATGATAAAAACGGCAACATGACGGTGGATTTCGGATTTTATCGGGTTCCGACCATCGGTGATTTTGTATGGAACGACCTGAACATGAACGGTATTCAGGATAACGGAGAGCCGGGTATTCAGGGGGTTGTGGTAAGATTGTATAACAGCAGCGGCACAGAAGTGGCAAACGCAACTACGGATATGAATGGCTTTTACAGCATTGATACTGCTGCCATAGCCCTGCCTCCGGGCGATTATTACCTGACATTCACGCGGCCTTCGTCATTCGGATGGCAGTTCACGCAGAAAGATGCAGGAAGCGATGACAGCAAAGACAGCGATGCAGATACGACAAGCGGCAGCACCGATCCGTTCAATCTGACATCGGATCAGAGCAAATTAACCCTTGATGCAGGTCTGTATAGCCCTGATTTCGGTGATTTGCCGGATAGTTATGGAACCACCGGCAACAGTGGCGCGCGTCATACCATAGACAGTATCGGCGCGGGACCTGTTACCTATCTGGGCGCGGGTGTGGATTCCGAAACTGACGGACAGCCAAGCACGAATGCTGACGGAGATGGTGCGGATGAAGATGGCATTGTATTCTTAACGCCGATCATGCCGGGACAAGCGTATCGGATTCAGGTTACTTCGACTACCGGTGTGCTGAATGCGTGGATCGATTTTAATGGTAACGGCGTGTTCGATTCGGGCGAGCGGATTGTCAGCAATATGTCTCTGACTGCGGGAACACATACGCTGAATCTGACTGCGCCTGCTTCACCGACTCCGTTTGCGTCAACTTTGTACTCCCGTTTCAGATTCACGGCAACAACAGGTCAGGGCGGCGAAAATCCGACAGGTCTTGCAGCCTCCGGCGAAGTGGAAGATTACGCGCTGATGAGTCTCGGTGATTTGGTGTGGAATGATAACAGTCTCGGCGGTGGCACCGGAAATAACGGCATCCAAGATGGCACAGAGCCGGGAATTGCCGGTGTAACCGTTGAATTGCTGAATAGCAGCGGAACGGTCATCAGTACGACCACAACTGATGCCAACGGACGATATTTATTCACCGGCTTGAATCCGGGCAATTACAGTGTTCATATTCCGGCAGGCAATTTCACCGGCAGCGGTGTTTTGGTCAACTATCGCTCTACTACGGATAAAGCCGGATTCGATACTCCGAATAATGACCGGAATGAGAATCAGGATGAAAACGGTATTGATGATCTCAATTATCTGACCAACGGTATTCGCAGCGGAACGGTTACTTTGGCTTTCGGCACAGAACCGGCAAGTCCGTCGAATAATGACGGTGATGCCGATGCCAATTCCAATCGCACGGTTGACTTCGGATTCTATGCGCCGGTCAATCTCGGCAATCTGGTATGGCATGATGCCAACGGCAACGGACTGAGAGATACCGGAGAAGCAGGTATTGACGGCGTTGAACTCAGATTGTTCCGTGAAGGCGATAATCCGACAAGTGCAACGCCTGTGGCAACGCAAACCACGAGCGGCGGCGGGATTTACAATTTCACCAATCTGATACCCGGACGGTATTTTGTCTATATTCCCACACCTCCGGCATTGTATCCTGCCAGCAGTTCGGTTACGGATACGGCAGATGACGATAAGGACAATGATGACAACGGTTCTCAGGCATCTGTGGGCGGAGCCGTTATCAGTCCTGTGATTTCGCTGGCATCAGGCGCGGAAACAACTTCTGACGGAGACGGAAACAACGGCAATCTGACTGTTGATTTCGGATTCTATGCGCCGGTCAGCATCGGCAATCTGGTATGGCATGACGAGGACAATGACGGACAGAAAGATTCCGGAGAAACAGGTATTGACGGTGTGCTTGTGGAATTCCACCGGGACGGACAGACGCCCGGTATCAACCCTGTAGCGTTCACAACCACGAGCTGCGGCGGGATTTACAGGTTCAGTGGTCTTGAGCCGGGACGATATTTTGTCTATATCCCGAATCCTCCGACAGACTATCTGGCAAGCAGTTCCGCGTCTGTAACAAATACGAATGATGATAACAAAGATAATGATGATAACGGTATTCAGAATGTTATCGGAGCACCGACCAGAAGTCCGATGATCACGCTGACCTCGCGCGGAGAGCCGGATACGTCTGTTGATGGTGATGATGTCAATGGCGATATGACAGTGGATTTCGGATTCTATCAGGCTGTGGCTATTGGCAACTTCGTGTGGGCAGACGGCAATGTCAACGGTATTCAGGATCCGGGCGAACTCGGAATCCCGAATGTAACAGTCAGAATCTTCGATAGCAGCGGAAATCCGGTAAGCGATGTACATGGCAATCCGGTGAATCCGATAAAGACCGATACGGACGGATATTACGAGTTCAAGGATTTATCTCCGGGTCAGTATTATGTTCAGTTCGACAAACCTGCAGGATATTATCCCAGTCCGGCTCATCAGGGCAGTGATGATACCAAAGACAGTGACGCTGATCCGGTCAGCGGGAAAACACCGATCATTACATTGACAAGTACCGGAGATCATACGACTTGGGACGCGGGATTCTGGGCGCCGCTCAGTCTGGGGGATTATGTCTGGTATGATAAAAATGCCAACGGTGTTCAGGACGCGGATGAAAAAGGAATTTCCGGCATTACGGTAAAATTGTTCAAAACTCCTGATGGTGGAACAACGCTTCTGCCTGCGACAGATACTTCCGGTAATCCGGTTGCCGATGTAATAACCGACAGTAACGGACGATATTTATTCACGAATTTGCCTGCTGGCGATTATGTGGTCGAAGTCATACCGCCTGCGGATCATATACTAACCATCGGCGGAGCAGACCCGGATAATGATAACAATATTGATTCCAACGGTTATATCAGCGGCAGTCGGGTACTGAGTCATCCGATAACCCTGTTAGCCACGACAGAACCGATCACCGATGGCGATACAGATGCCAATAGCAATCTTACGGTGGATTTCGGGTTCTATCGCCCCATGACGTTGGGCAATCTGGTATGGGCAGACAGCAATGCCAACGGTATTCAGGATGCGGGTGAACCCGGAATCGCAGGTGTTTCAGTTCATCTGTTTGCAACACCCGATAACGGCATAACGCTTTTGCCGGTAACCGATAACAACGGTAATCCGGTCAATCCGACAATCACCGATGCAAACGGATTGTACGGGTTCACGAATCTGCCGCCGGGAGATTATGTGGTTCAACTGACGCCGCCTGCAGGATATTTCCTGACCATCGGAGGCGCGGATCCGGATAATAACGACAATACGGATTCCAACGGCTATCTGAAAGACGGTAAGGTTTTGAGTCTGCCGGTAACGCTGATTTCCGAAGATGAACCGATTACTGATGGCGATGCAGATGCCAACAGCAATATGACGGTTGACTTCGGATTGTATAAGCCGGTCAGTCTCGGAAATTTCGTATGGTTCGATACAAATAAAGACGGGATTCAGGACGCTGGCGAACCCGGAATTTCAGGCGCAACCGTGCAGTTGTTCTTGACATCAGATAACGGTACGACTCTGACTCCGGCAACCGATAGTAACGGCAATGCGGTAACTCCGATCATCACGGGTTCTGACGGGCTTTACAATTTTACGAATCTGCGTCCCGGAAATTATGTGGTTCAGGTAACACCGCCTGCCGGATATGCCCCGACCATCGGCGGCAATGATCCTGACGATGATAACAATTCGGATTCGAATGGCTATCTCAACGGCGGCGCGGTTCAGAGTCATCCGGTCATGCTGGAATTCGGAAAAGAGCCGATCAATGACGGAGATACGGATGCCAACAGCAATCTGAGCGTGGATTTCGGATTCATCAAACAAGATTCTGCATCTTTGGGTGATTATGTCTGGTATGACATCAACAAAAACGGCATTCAGGACGCGAGTGAACCGGGAATTGCCGGTGTTACCGTAAATCTTCTGGATGCAGCCGGTAATGTGCTGGAAACCATGACGACTGACGGTTCAGGATATTATCTGTTTGATGACCTTGAACCGGGAACATACAGCGTTCAATTCGTCAAACCTGCGGGCTATGTGATCACTGCTCAGAAACAGGGAACCGATACTGCGCGTGACAGTGATGCAGATATTACCACAGGGCGCAGTCCGCAGGTTACTTTGGGCGAAAATGAGCATAATCCTAAAATTGACGCGGGCATGTATATCCCGAATACACTTCCGGCAAGTCTGGGCGATTATGTCTGGTATGACGCGAATGCGGACGGCATTCAGGATTCGAGTGAAATCGGCGTGGCTGGTGTTACGGTGAATCTGTACAATGCTGCAGGTGTCGTGATTTCCACCACAACCACAAACGGCGCGGGATATTACAGTTTTACCGGACTTGCACCGGGAAGTTACAGCGTGGAATTTGTAAAGCCGAGCGGTTATACTTTCACTCTGAAAACTCAGGGCGGAGATAGCGCATTTGACAGCGACGCAGATACGACCACCGGAAAGACCGCAGCGATTATACTTGCGGCAGGTGAACACAATCCCAAAATTGACGCGGGCTTGTTCATACCCTCTGCCAATGCGGCAAGTCTGGGCGATTATGTCTGGTATGATGTGAACAGAAACGGCATTCAGGATGCAGGAGAAACGGGAGTTTCAGGTGTTACGGTCAATCTGCTGGATGGATCAGGCAGCATCATAAAAACAACTGCGACAGACAGTTCCGGCTATTATCTGTTTGCCAATCTGACGCCCGGAACTTACAGCGTGGAGTTCGTGAAACCCGCAGGATATGTCTTCACATCGAAGACACAGGGCGGAGACACTGCCAAAGACAGTGATGCGGATACGACCACCGGAAAAACTGCAACGGTAACGCTTGCGGCAGGTGAGCATAATCCCAGAATTGACGCGGGCTTGTATCAGCCGGATATCGCGAGACTCGGTGATTTGGTCTGGTATGATACGAACAACAACGGCATTCAGGATGCCGGAGAACCCGGAATCGCGGGCGTGGTGGTGAAGCTTTACAACGCGGCAGGTCAGAATATCGGCGTTACTCAGACTGACGGCACGGGATATTACGAGTTCACGGACCTCGCACCGGGAACTTACAGCGTGGAATTTGTAAAACCCGCGGGGTACACTTTCAGCCCGAAATCTCAGGGAACTCAGAACGGGCTTGACAGCGACGCGGATACAACAACAGGTAAAACTGCTCAGCTAACTCTGGCAGGCGGAGAGAACAATCCGAGAATTGACGCGGGCATGTTCATTCCCGGAACTTTGCCGTCAAGTTTGGGCGACAGAGTCTGGTATGATACCAATAAAAACGGTATTCAGGACGCGGGCGAAAACGGCATTTCGGGTGTTACGGTTACATTAAAAACCGCATCGGGACAGCTTGTCGCGACAACCACGACAAACGGTTCAGGCAATTATCTCTTCTCAGGACTGGGTGCCGGAGATTATGTGGTAACCTTCACTCCTCCTTCGGGCTATCTTATGAGTCCGATGTCTCAGGGTTCGGACAGAGCAAAAGACAGCGACGCGGGCATCACCGGTTCGACCGGCATCATCACGCTCGGAAAAGGCGAGCATCATCCGAATATCGATGCAGGCATGTATTCCGATTCATCTCCGGCAAGCTTGGGGGATTATGTCTGGTTCGATACGAATCACAACGGCATTCAGGATGCGGGCGAGACCGGCGTTACCGGCGTTACCGTGAAATTGCTGAATGCTGCGGGAGATGTGATTGCCACGACCACGACCGACAGCAGCGGATATTATCATTTCACCGGACTCGCACCGGGAGCATATAGTGTCGAATTTGTGAAGCCGGCAGGATACGCGTTCAGCCCGAAAGATCAGGGTTCGGGAGCATTGCAGGATAATTTCGACAGCGACGCGGATACGAACACGGGCAAAACCGCGCAGATCACGCTTTCCGCAGGAGAGAATGATCTCAGTATTGATGCAGGTCTGTATATTCCCGGCGGACTTCCGGCAAGTCTGGGAGATTATGTCTGGTATGATGCAAATAAAAATGGCATTCAGGATGCAGGTGAAAAAGGCATCGCGGGTGTTACGGTTACGCTGAGAACTGCGGCAGGCGACATCATTGCGACAACCCAGACGGACGGATCGGGATATTATCTGTTCGACGGACTGGTTCCCGGCGATTATCTTGTCGGATTCACACCGCTTTCCGGCTATCATTTCAGTCCGCAGACTCAGGGAAGCGATACGGCAAAAGACAGCAATCCCGATACGGCTACAGGGCTGACTGCTGTGGTGCATCTCAATTCCGGCGAGCATAATCCCACGATTGACGCGGGCTTGTACGCGGATGTTCCTCCGGCAAGTCTCGGAGATTATGTCTGGTATGACACGGATAAAGACGGTATTCAGGACGCAGGCGAATCCGGCGTATCCGGCGTTACGGTTACACTGTACGACAAAACCGGCACTGTTGTTATTGCCACAACTCAGACAGACGTGAACGGGTATTACGAGTTTGCCGGGCTGATCCCCGGAGATTACACGGTCGGATTTGCTCTGCCGGGCGGTTATAAATTCAGTCCCAAGGCTCAGGGTTCGGATATAGCAAAAGACAGCAATGCGGATACGGTTACCGGTCGGACAGCGATGATTCATCTCGATTCCGGTGAGCATAACCCGACGATTGACGCGGGAATTTATGCGGATAGGACAATCAGACTCGGTGATCTGGTATGGCTCGATTCGAATAATGACGGAAAGCCGTCAGCCGGCGAAGGCATTGCAGGCGTTACACTCAATCTCTATGACGGTTCGGGACGTCTGATCGCAACAACAGTTACGGATCTGAACGGTAAATATGAATTTCCGAATCTGCCTCCGGGAAATTACCGGGTTGTTGTGGACACAGATACTTTGCCCGATGGCGTAACACCGATTGCCGATCCTGACGGTGTTCTGGATTCACAAACCGATGCGATGAATCAGACCGCAGATAATCTGACTCTCGATTTCGGATATCGGAGCGGAACATCCGTTGCCGCATCTTTAGGCGATTATGTCTGGTATGACAGCAATACAAACGGCATTCAGGATACCGGAGAAGCCGGTGTTCCGGGTGTTGTGGTAAAACTTTACAACGCAGCCGGAGCAGTGATTGCAACAACTAGCACCGACAGCACCGGATATTACCGCTTTGACAACCTTGCGCCGGGCAGTTACAGCGTCGAGTTTGTCAGACCGAGCGGTTACAGTTTCAGCCCGAAAAATCAGGGCGGAGATTTGGCAAAAGACAGCAACGCGGATACGATCACCGGAAAAACTGCCATGATTACGCTGACAGCCGGAGAACACAATCCGAGCATTGATGCGGGGTTGTTCATGCCATCCGCCAATTCTGCAAGTTTGGGTGATTATGTCTGGTTCGATACCGATCATAACGGAATTCAGAATCCGGGAGAGCCGGGAATCGCAGGCGTTACGGTTCGGCTGCTGAATGCGTCCGGTGCTGTGATTTCGACAACAGTAACCGATGGCACCGGATTCTATCAATTTACCGGACTTGCACCGGGCAGTTACAGCGTGGAGTTTGTCAAACCTTCGGATAATTACAGCTTCAGCCCACAAGCTCAGGGAGGCAATATCGCGGCTGACAGCGATGCCAATACTTCCACAGGTCGCACATCACTGATCACTCTGGGCGCAGGAGAACATAATCCCCGAATTGACGCGGGCTTGTATATTCCGAATATGATTCCGGCAAGTCTGGGCAATTTTGTCTGGTATGACAGCAATCATAACGGTATTCAGGAACAGGGAGAGTTGGGGATCGCAGGCGTTACGATTCACCTGCTCGATGCTTCCGGCAAAACCGTTGCAACTACGGTAACAGACGGATCGGGATATTACCAGTTCACCGGTCTGATTCCGGGACAATACAGCGTTGAATTTGTCAAGCCCGATACTTATGTGTTCAGTCCCAAAGCTATGGGATATGGCGATCTGAAAGACGCTTTCGACAGTGATGCGGATAGCACTACCGGAAAAACCGGAATCATCACTTTGTCCGGCGGAGAAAACAATCCCAAGATTGACGCAGGCTTGTATATTCCGGGTACGAATTTCTCCAGTATCAGCGATAAAATCTGGTATGATGTCAATCAGGACGGAATTCAGGATGCAGGCGAGCCGGGAATTGCGGGCGTTACGGTTCGGCTTTATGATGAAAACGGCAAGCTGATTGCCACAACCAAAACCGACAGCACCGGATATTACATTTTTTCCGGTCTGCCCAAAGGAAAGTATATTATCGAGGTCGAACCGCCGGAGGGCTATTCTTTCAGCCCTGAAAATATCGGTACGAACCCGGATATGGATAGCGATGTGAATCCGCAGACCGGACGCACTGTCGTTACCATCCTTCAGGCAGGCGAACAGAATCCCAAGATTGACGCGGGCTTGTATTCACGGACTCAGTTGGCAAGCCTCGGCAATTATGTCTGGTATGACAGCAACCATAACGGCATTCAGGAAGCAACTGAAACCGGAATCAGCGGAATTACCGTGAATCTCTACGACAAAACCGGCACAACACTGATTGCAACAACCACGACAGATGCCAACGGTCGCTATGCCTTCAACGGACTGGTTCCGGGAGAGTATATCGTAGGGTTCAAACTGCCCAACGGCTATGTCTTCAGCCCCCAATCTCAGGGAGCAGATACCGGAGCAGACAGCAATGCAAATCCGAATACCGGACTCACCGGCACCATTACCCTGAAACTCGGAGAAAACAATCCGACCATTGATGCAGGCGTCTATGTCCCGAATCCGATAAAATTGGGTGATCTGATATTCTGGGATAAAAACAATGACGGAAAAGCATCTCCGGGCGAAGGTATTGCAAATGTTTTGCTGAATCTGTATGACGGCAGCGGAAATCTGATTGCAAGCACCCGTACCGATGCGGATGGTCATTATGAATTTGCCAACTTGCCTCCGGGAGATTACCGGATTACGGTAGATACAAGCACATTGCCGTCAGGCATAAAACCCTTCTTTGACGCGGACGGCGTACTCAATTCGAGTACGGATGTGAAGAATCAGAATACCGATAATCTGACGCTGGATTTCGGATATCGCTCGGAAGAAACTCCGGGCGGTGATCCTCCTGTCGGCACATCATGCAGCATCAGCAATTTCGTGTGGAAAGACAGCAACCATAACGGTATTCAGGACGCAGGAGAACCCGGAGTTCCGGGCGTCAGGGTCAATCTCTACGCGGCTGACGGTTCTTTCCTTGCAACAACAATTACGGATGCAAACGGGTACTATATTTTCGATAACCTGATGCCCGGAACCTATATTGTCGGATTCGAGCTGCCCGCGGGTCATCATTTCACTCTGCCGGATCAGGGTGGAAAGGATACCGCAGACAGCGATGCGGATACGGTTACCGGACGTACACCGCCGATCACCATCGGAGCAGGCGAACACAATACCACCGTAGATGCGGGATTGATCCCGGATAACAAAATCACCATCGGCGATCTCGTGTGGCTGGATAAAAACGGGGATGGTGTTCCGTCTCCCGGCGAGGGGATTCCGGGAGTTACGGTGATCCTGCTGGATAAAGACGGCAATGTGATCGCAACAACCGTTACGGATGAAAACGGCAGCTATCATTTTACAGACCTTGAACCGGGAGATTACAAAGTTGTGGTGGATACCCATACTCTGCCCGATGGCGTGATTCCGTTCAAAGACCCGGACGGCGTGTTGGATTCCCGGACTGATCTGCCGAATACCACAACGGATAATCTGGATGCGGATTTCGGATATAAGCCCAAACCGACTGACAAACCCGATCTGTCCGGCACAACCAAATCCGTTGCCGATATCAACGGCGGACTTTTGGAACCGGGCGACATCCTGATGTATGCGATCGTAATATACAATTCCGGCGACAAACCGGCTCAGGCAGTGGTTTATACAGATACACCCAGTCCGTATACGACACTGGTGCCGGGTTCGATCAGTACAACCCAAGGAACAATCGGTGAAACCGGCGGTCAGATCAGAGTCAGCATCGGCGAAATACCTGCCAAAGCAAGCGTAATTATCCGATATCAGGTGAAAGTCAATTCGGATGCAGAGGACGGAACAGTCATTGCCAATCAGGGAATGGTCAGAGGCGAAAATATTCCCGATACCCCCACGGACTTTCCGGATACCCCCGCACCGGATGATGCTACAACAATTATCGTGGGCAGCAAACCAGATACCACCCCTGACGATGATGACGATATACCGATTCCCGACGACGATACGCCCCCTAATTCGGACAGACCGGATATCAGGACGTATAAAACCATCCGGGATGTCAATGGCGGAACGGTCGAGCGGGGTGATATTCTGGAATATTCGATCATCATTATCAACCGAGGCAAGACAGAAATCGGAAATGTGGCGTTTTACGACAATCCTGCCGGCTTCAGTGTGTTCAGTCCCATGGATCTGTATCATGTCAGACTGATACCGAATACCGTGAGCAACACACATGGTCATGTCATCACAGGCAACGGATTGGGAGATCGGATTGTCAAAGTGGATGTCGGCAATCTGAACCCGAATGAAATCGCAGAAATCCGTTTCCAAGTATCGGTATCCGAATATGTATCTGACGGAACAATGATTCTGAATCAGGGAACCGTTACGGTGGATGGTCAGTTTGCCAAGTTCACCGATGATCCTTATACCCTGATCAAAGATGATCCGACTCAGATAACTGTAATCCATGTCAATAACGGACTCGGCATCAGAGGCACCAAAACGGTTTCCGGCACAAAACCGAACCTGAAATGGGAACTGCATTGGTATAATGATAACAATGACTCCGTATCCGTGCATATCGAAGACCCGCTTGCAATTGGGATGACATACATTTCCGGCAAAGCGGATTTCGGATTGTTCCGCTATGACGAAATCAATCGCAAAATCGTCTGGGACGGCTATATCCCGGCAGGGAAAGAACTGAGTATGGAGTTCGAAACAACCGTGTCTGAAGGAATCAGCCATCTTGAAAATCAGGCATATCTCTGGTGGGATAAAAACAAAAACGGCAATTGGCATGATGATGAGAACAACCAGATAAACAGTAATATATCATCATGGAATGCCGATACATTGCCGAACGGAAATAAGTGCAAGCTCAGCCTCGGAAATTATGTATGGATCAGAAATCAGTTGCAATGCGATGACAACGGCAGCGTCAAGCCGGGCTGGGGAAGCTCCAGAGACAGCGTGATCACCGATACCGGCGTCAACGGCGTGAAAATCAATCTGTACCGGGATACGGATCACAACAATAAGTACAGTCCGGGCAAAGATGAGTTCATAGCCTCTGCTGTCAGTAAAAACGGACCTGACGGTAAGCCGGGATATTATCTCTTTGAAAATCTCTGCGAAGATGACTATATTGTTCAGATTGATCCGGCTAATTTTCTGTGTCCGGGCGGAGTTCTTGCCGGATATGTGAGCCTCGGAGGAGCGGCTGATCCTGACAATGATATCAACGGCGATAATAACGGTTACGCTGTTCCGGGATTCGGGGTGCTGAGTGATGCAGTTACGCTGAAAGCAGGCACTGAACCTGTCAATGACGGAGATCATGATGCCGATACCAATCTGACGGTAGATTTCGGATTTATGCAGGAAACACCGTGTAAGTTATGCTGCTCGGAAACTCCTGCAAGTTTAAAACCATAAGTCCGTTTCTATGCCCCGAATCAATAGCTTCTGAGCCTGCCGAAGCAGCAGGCTCAGGCTGTTCAGTGTTGAGGTCTGTTATATGATTTCCTTCCGCATCTTCCGCTCACGGATCATCATGATTCCAGCGCACAGAATCCACCCGGTAAGTACCAGCATTGTAATGATTTTCAATGAAAACGGCATCAGATATAACAGAATACCGCATCCTGCAATGATCGGAACCCGGACATTATCAGGGCGTCTGCGGATCACCGGAATCCCCGCGCCGATACTGATGATCAACAGCGTCATCACGGCATATCCGAGTCCGAACAGCATCCGGTGGATCAGGAAAAAATCGGTTGAAAGAGACACGCCCGCAGGCACATAGAACGTATTCAAAGACATCTGCCTGCCTTTTTTCGGAATATCAATTTTGAGCGACTGTGTGCCGGCAATTCTGTTCTGTTCGGGAGCAAGAGGCATCTGCTGCATATCCATCTGCTGCGATTGAACAGACGGTTCCTGATTCATGGAGGCTGTTCTGTCATCCCCCGCACCGCTCCACGGAAGATAGCGAACCTCCCGGATTTTGCTGAAATCGCCTTTCGGATCCGTATAATTCATCTCTTTCGGAAAATAAATATTGGCAGCCACCACCGATGCGGGCAGATCCACCTGCGGATAGCGGATATGAATATTTCCCACAGCCGAACTCAGATTTACCCCGGCATCTTCATAAATCACATCCACGACAAAGGGTTTTGCAGATTGAAGCTTGAGCGGCAGCAGCAGTTTTCCGTTTTCTCCCACAGAAGGCTTGATGCTTTTGCCGTCCAAAAATGCGCTGACCAGATCGGCAGAATCGGGAAGTTTTACGGATGCAAACTGTTTGCGGCTGTTTCGAATCCACATTTTCGCCTGAGACAGCACCTTGCCTTTCGGAGAAATCACGCTGGTGTATTGAATCCGGTCTGCCAGAGCAGGGTCCATTTCACAATGCCGGTGTTTGCGGATATCGAAAATGATCCGATAAGGTCTTTCCACATAGCGCAGTGCATACACAAACGGCGCGTACGCATCTGCCCGGATGATCTGCGGAAGTTCCCGGATGTCTATCAGCCGCGCTTTTTCGATGGTTTTCAGAAATATTTCCGACATTGCCTGCATTTCCACGCCGATATACCCGACATCACGAGCCACATTTCCCACTTCCAGACTCGGCACCGAAAACTGCGATTCGGACAGGCTTTTTTCATAGCGGACAGACAGATCATATCTTTCCGCAACCGGATACCGAACCCGGATATCATAAGTAATCATGCCGTCCTTGGGCTGCCGTGCGGACCATTTTTCCACATCGTCTCCGACAATTTCATGCACGGTTACATCATCAGGCAGCCGGATCGTAAAATCCTGAATCTGATCGTTTAAAATCTGATAGCGGATGGATGAATAACATGCCGCCACTTTTTCTTCGAACGCGACCAGCGTGTAAGTCGTGGAAAAGACTTTTTTAACCCGTTTCGAGGTTTCATCCACAGATTCCTGTTTTCGGACAAATGCCGCCATTTCCCCGCGCAATTGAGAGGACTGTCCCGCAGCAGCCCGGATTTTCAGCCCTTCGGTTTCCTGCCATGCGGTGCCATACAGAGTCATGGATTTGACAGCCTCATCGAATCCGATTTCGATCAATCCTCCGCGAATCATGTCGGAATCGAGAATGAACTCGTTCACGCCGCCTTTTTCTTTTACCGGCGTGATCACACTCAGTTCCAGCATTCCGATACCCTGATCCGTCTTTCGGGTCTCGAAAAACACCTTATCTTTTTCCCGATTGAGTGCAATAGGCTTTCCGTCAAACCGCGCGTCAATAATCGGAACCGCCGCATTCAGCAATGGTATCTTAACAAAGTCATCGGACAGAATCATCATCGGTGCTTCGATTTTCAGGGCTGCACGGGTTTCGGATACATTGCCGGTGATTCTGACTGTACCGAACACATAGCCCTGATCGGGTTTTCCCTGCCGAGCTTTCTTTTTCTGTTCGATTTTGTCGAGCATATCAAGAACATCCTTCAATGGGACGATGACTCTGGTATTCTGGGCTTGAACCGCATTCAATGAATTGACCGAATCTGCGGATGGTTTCGGAACATCGGTATCTGCATTCGCATTCGGCATTGCAGCATTCCAAAGTATCGCGGATAACGCAATCATAACTGCCGCCATCTGGCTTTTCATTTTCACTTTCTCATATACGGCATGAGCAATGATCGAAGCGATACACAGCGTGATTGCAAGCCACTGAGCGCCGCCGAACCACATCAGGATCAGCACTATCATCGGGACAGCACTCACAATCAGCCTGATGCGCGGCTTGTCTGTTTTATGCGTCTCTCTGACATAGTTGTTCTGAAATATGGTAAATCCGATAATCGCAAGAGAAATACAATCCTTGAGATACGCGAAAATTCCCAAAGACAGAATCATCGGCAAGATCGCGATGCAGATGAACCCGCCGAATCCTGCCAGATACCGTCTGAGATTCCGCAAGGATTCCGGGAGCGCGGGACGCGTGAATACGATTGCCAAAGTCCAGATAATAAAGAGAAATATCGCGGAACATACAAACAATGCTGCCAATTTCCGAAACGTGTTATCAATATGCCAGAAGGTGATCTGCGGCGTGAATCCTTTGATCAGATAGGATCCGAATCGGGTCTGATTGCCGGTGATCGGAATCTGAACCTGAATCTGAGCGCTTTTGAATTTCTGCTCCTGATACTCCGCCTCGGACTGCGAGGTTTTGAAGCGCTTTTTAAGTCCCTTGTCGCTGTAAATACCGATATTATCCGAAGACACGCCCCGATCATAATCTCCCCCGGCATACGCGAGATTCATTTCCCGCGCGGATGATCCCAATATCATTGCTCTCATACCGGATTTTCTTTGTTCGATATTCCCGCTGAAGCGGATAATCTGATAATTGTGCGGCGTATAAAGCGTCCATTCCAGTTCTCCGGCAGGAAGCTCATTTTCGGGAAGCTTCACCGTATGGCTGCCGAATATCCCGAAACGCTTTGTTTCCGTGAGATATGCGATTTCCACCGGAAAAGCTTGGTCAACGGATTTTTCAATAGGAATCAGCACACTGTCCTTATCTACCGCAGGCTGAACCTCTTTGCCGCTTAAGAATGCACTGAGCAGTTTCGATTTTTCCGGCAGCTTCAAACGTAAAAACTGCGCCTGATTGTTTTTCAGACGATACACTGCCTTGCTCATCAGGGTCCCGGTCTCCGAAATCACGCTGTCCGCATCAATCCGCTCGATCAGGGTTTGAGCGGTTTTTGCTTTTTCATGGGTTTTGACACCGAATTTCAGAGAAAACTCTTCGCTGAGCGCTTTGTAGAAAAATAACGCATTTCCTTTGGCAAATGCACTGATTTCCGCAGGCAGAAATCGCACATCTCCCTGCTCGATCTGCTGCGCGCCCGCTTCCGCGATTTCCACACTGGCTCCCGCGCCGACCGCAATCAGATTTTCGTTTCGCTCCACAGCCACCGGAACCAGATGCGGAATATCGAATTGTTATGCAGACTGCGTTTCGGTTCGTTCATACGCGATTTTCAGCCCGAATTTTTCTTTCTGCCGATAAGAGGTGTAAATATGGATCATCCGCCCGCCGGCTTTGTTGTCAGTCGTCTCTTCCGTGAACCACTGAGATATGGGTTTGGCAGGATCGGATGCGGATACATCCAGAATATCCACAGATTCGGGAATGAGAATCCTGAAAAAATTGGTTTCTCCCTGAAGAATCTGGAATGTGATGCTGCTTTCGCATCCGGCTCCTTTTTCTTCGAGCGAAATGAACGAATGAATCACCGAACTCATTTTGAGAGGGGTTTCTTCTCGGACTTCGCTGCGTTTCAGCCATCGGATGCTGACTTCGGATACCGCAGGAATATGCCCGTGAATTTTCGAGCCATTTTCAATCGAAGTTACGGCTGCGGTTACGCCGGGTTCGAATTTGGCATCAATATCCGTATCCGGCACATTCAGAATCACCTCGCTTTTCGGGATCATGACCAGAGGAATACTCAGAAGCCGGGGCCATCGCCGGGAATCGAGAACCATCGTGAATGAGGATCGGACAATATGCTTTCCTTCACCGGAAATCAGAACATGGAAAAACCCGCTCTTCTCCGTCCAGACTGCCTGATTTCCGTCAACAGTCAGCGATTCGAAACTCAGCCCGGATGACAGAAACGGGACGAATTTTTCATTCTTTCCATAAGTTGCAACATGAATCTCCGCCTGAAAGGAAATGAGATATTTCTGTTTGTCAATTCTGGCTGTGCCGGTATAAACGGCATTTTGGTATGAATATGCCTTTGATCGCTCGGATTCCTTGTCTTTCAGGGCATCCCGAAGCGACTGGTACGCTTCCCAGGGCATATAAACCGTGTCTGTCGGGGGCGTCTGGGCATACGGTTGGGCAGATAAGGGCAATACAAGGCTGAACAGCATGACAACTGCGATAAGTGAACGGGACATGGGGGTTACTCCTGTTTTTTGATTAAGTCTCATCTATTTTGAAGTAATCTGAGTACTTTATCTCTTATATAAATTTTTCTATCACATCAATATCTTGTGTGTCAAGTGCGGTTTTTTGCCAAGCTTCAGACATATCTTTCATTACAGCCGGACCGAATGAGAAACAATCCTGCGAAATTTTTCTTGCAATTCTTCATATTTCATAATAAAGCGGGTATAATTCTGATGGAGTATATCCGAACAGACCCTGAATCGGAAATATCGGTCATAGCGCAGCAGATGATCGCTGAATCTTTATGATTTCAGAGGAAAGTCCGAACACCGTAGGGCAGGGTGCTTCATAACGTGAAGTCGCGGCAACGCGAAGGAAAGTGCAACAGAGAGCAGACCGCCGGAGCAATCCGGTAAGGGTGAAACGGTGCGGTAAGAGCGCACCAGCATTCGGAGTGATCCGAGTGGCTCGGTAAACCCCACCCGGTGCAAGACCGAATAGGGAAGTGTCTGAGGGCTGCCCGTCCGAACTTCCGGGTAGGTTGCAGGAGATGTCGGGCAACCGGCATCCGCAGATGAATGATCGTCGCCTGTACCCGGGTAACCGGATATAGGAACAAAATTCGGCTTACGCGGCGCTATGACCGTTTTTTTTATGATTTCAGCCTGCCGATAAAACGATTCAGTGCTTCGGTATCGCATATCCTGAGCGTATCGTTTTCTTCCCGTACGAGCAAGCCTTGTGCAATTGCCAATAACAGAATTTCGCAGACTTTGTCATCGGGAATGCCCAGATCGTCCGAAATTTCCCGCGCAACCTCCTGAAACAAAATACACTCTGCCTCATGCTGCAATTTATCTTCATACAGAAGGCGAAATTGCTTCAACACCACATCTGTACAATCTCGGGTCAGATGCGGATGAATATTGGCATTTGCCGCCAGTAAGCGTTCTGTCAGAACCGATACAATTTTCTCCATATATGGCGGAAGTCTTCGGATATTGTATGCGATCAGATGATCTGTGAATACAGCGACTTCGGTATCTTCCACTGCTTCGACGCTTGCGGACCGGGGCGCTCGGGTAATCAGAGCGATTTCTCCGATAATATCGCCTTCCCCAGATGTGTTCAGAACCACTTTATGCCCGCCGGATTCCCGAAAAATCTGAACTTTGCCTTTTATAATCACATACGCTTCTTCGCCGATCTCGCCTTCTTTCATCAGAAGCTCGCCTGCGGCAAAATATTTCTTTTCCTGCGGAGACCATTTTCCCGCGATAAAGTCGTCAATATCTTTGGCAAATGCTTCGGCACTGAGATAGCGCTCATATTTATCATACGCCATTGCCTTCATAATGATTCTGGAAATCTCTGAAGGAATCTGAGCATCCGGATTCCGTCTTTCGGGAGCCACGAATTCGCCTTTTTTGGCTTTGAGCAGAATATCCTGAATATCATCGCCCTGATACGGCGGTTCAAGTGTGAAAATATGATACAGAGTCGCGCCCAGCAGAAAAATATCGCTGAATTTGTCAATCTGAGACGGATCTCCGCTGACCTGCTCGGGAGACATATACGCGGGAGAACCTTTGATATGAAAACTTTTGGGGTCTTTTGTACATCGCTCGATATCTTTGAAAAAATCTTTATATTCGGGAATGCTTTCCGATTCCGAATCTCCCACATATTTGGCAATACCCCAGTCCATCAGAAATACCTCACCGAAGTTTCCGACCATGATATTGTGCGGCTTGATGTCCTGATGCACGATATTGACCGAATGAGCAAAAGATACCGCGTCGCAGATTTTTCGGAACAGACTGAGCAGATGATAGGAATTATATTTTTCCGAGTACTCCTCATTTCCGGCTCTGATTTCTGCCAGAATTTTGTTCAAGGTTTCCCCTTTGGCAAGCTTCATGGTGAAAAAAATGCCGGACTGAGGCATCAGTCCCAATTCATGAACCGGAATAATATTGGGATGTTCCAGAAATCCGGTGATTTTGGCTTCGGTAACAAAATTGGTCAGCGTATCGGGATTGTCTTTCAAACCGGGCAGCAGGACTTTCATCGCAGTAATGCGGCGCAGATCCCGATCCAGAACTTTGAAAATCGCGCCCATGCCGCCTGAAACCAGCTTTTCGTAAAAACGGTATTTTTCACCGAATTCTTTTTTGATACGGGTTTCGTAAAATTCTTTTTCGGATTCTGTTGCGGAATAATCCGAAAGATCGATCTCAGATGTAGGCTGATTGATGGTCTGTTCCGGAGAATGCTGTACAATGGTCTGTGTTGCAGATGCCGGTTTGTCTTGAATAACAATCGTATGCTGATAATCCGAAGATTCGTGTTCGGGAGATTCGGGTCCCGCAATGGTAACGGTTTCATAAGGCGATTTTCTGCCGTTTTCCGAATCTGTCTGATGCACTGTAATCTGAGTAAAGGGAATATTCCAACCATAACAATTGCAGGCATCCACGCAGATTCGGGGCAGAGTTCTGATAATACTCTGATAATATCGTGCCATCTCTCCTTTGAAATCTGCGAGAATAGCGAGATTCAGAGATGAAGCGCCCGCATCATTGAATTCCACTCTAAGGCTGTTGATATGATCCCCATATCCTTCCACAATCAGCTGTCTGACCAGCATTTCTCTGAGCCTGTCCGGGATGTGGCGGGTGATATATTTCTGATGAGCATAATCAATTCCGAACACGATGCTGACTCTGAAATTCGTGGATAAATTGATCGGATTGGTTTTCAGAAAATCCTGAGTCTGATAGGTCTTATGGCTGCCGCCCTGCAATACCAGTTGAACGATCTCCGGCGTCTGCATAATTACCCGTCCATAAGTGCCGTCGGACAGCAGCAGCCAGTCGTGAATCCGGCACGGAAACCAAGGCTCATCATGATCGTAAGGGCGGGATGTCAGTCCGACCAATTGTCCCAAAGGCAGACGGATTCTGCCCTGCCTGAGTTCCGGATTTTCGATATGACTGTAAAGATTGATCGAGACCACTTTCCACGAAATCCCCTGCCAGACGATCCGCTCATTTTCCCTGACCGCACCCAAATTGAGAAGCAGCTTGATCTGCTCCCAGAATTTGGTAAATCCCTGCCGGGCTGTCCACACAATGCCGATCAGAAAAATGATGGCAATACTCAGCAATACCCAGTCTCCTGTAACGTAAAGCACAATCAGCATGGCACAGACCGCGCCGCTGAGCATTACGAACTGATACAGAATCCGGCTTAAGCGTATATAAAACGGATATTTCCTCTGAATCCGCTCCGGCAGTATTCTGAATACCATCCGCTGGATAAACAGCAGTATCAGCAGAACGACCAGCAGAGCCAGCAGAGACAACAGCAGGTTTTGTCCCCGACTTTTGAAAAACATCCGCAGAATATTCTGAGTGGATTCCAACAAAGGCTTTTTTTCTTTGAGTTTTTCTTCAAGCTGATAATTGATAACAGTCAGTTGGTTGTTGATCTGCTGCGCTTTGCTGCTCCATATTTTCTCCAGATCAGCCAAATACTTTTTCAGTTTTTTATCCTCATTCTGAGCAATCAGCTTCTGCAGATTTTCCATTGCCTTCCGAGCAATTGCAAGTCTGCTTTCATAATAGGATGCTTCACTGCGGAGTTTTTCGATCTGTCTGGGTTTTTCCGTCATATTTTTCAGCTCTCCGATCACAGGACCCAGAAGATCGTGGAGTTCTTCCTGCCATTTGAAATCTTTTTGAGGCTTTGATTCGAAAAATTCCAGATCAATGCCGGTCGAGATATGTTCGAAATCTTTTTCGAGCATATTTTTACGCTCATTGATTGCATTGATTTCCGCTTTGATTTTGTCTTTCTGCTCCGATGTGCCAGCAAACTGCAATTCTTTTTCTTTGGCTTTGATCTGCTCCCTGATATCCTGAAACGCGGAAACAATCGCATACAGAGCGTTCAGCGTCTGCTCTGTTTTAATACTTTGCTCCGAAGAAGGTTCGGCAGGTTTTTCTTCCGCAGAATTTTCACAATAAGCCGGGAATATGGCTATCTGAAGAATAATCAAGATCCAAACAAGACGTTTCATCATTTTTTCTTGAATCTCCGTGTGTATTTCGTTACAATTGACAGAATTGTTATGCAAATTTTATGCCTGTTTTACGTCTATGATATATCAAGCCCGAACATACCGGAATACTGTCCGAAGAAAGCAGTCTCTGTTCCGGGTGGCTGTCAAAGAAACCGACCTGCTGATCTGTGCGGATCAGCTTTTTGAAGCCGAAGCCCGCGAACTGATACTGGAGTATCGCGGACATATCGAGTCTTATATCAGTATGTACCCCGAATTTGCAAGAACACTTCTGCCATGGCAGATAAATCATCCCGCGCCTCCGATTATCCGGGAAATGGCAGATGCGGGTCGGACAGCAGGTGTAGGTCCCATGGCTGCGGTTGCCGGAGCCATTGCCGAATTTGTGGGAAAAGGGCTTCTGACGTTGAGCAATGAGGTGATTGTCGAAAACGGCGGAGATATTTTTATCAGATCTGATGATCCTCTGACTATCGGTGTTTTTGCCGGAAAATCTCCCCTGAGCATGAAAATCGGTTTGAAACTCGCATCTCAGAGCAAGCCGATTGCCGTATGTACCTCATCGGGAACTGTGGGACATTCGCTGAGTTTCGGAAAAGCCGATGCTGCCTGTGTCATATCAGACTGCTGCGCGTTGGCGGATGCGGCTGCGACAGCCGTCTGCAATCGGGTGAAAAGCAAGGCAGATATTCGCTCGGCAATTCATTTCGGAAAACAGATTGACGGCATCAGAGGCTTGCTGATCATTGTGGAAGATAAAATTGGCGCATGGGGAGAAATCGAAATCGTACCATTGAACCAGTTATCTGATTCCGGATGACGAAATAAGACTGACAAGGTGTCATATTTCGAAGACATGGGCTATCATCAAAAATAGCCCATGGATCTTTCATAGGGATTAACGCTGTATGTCTGCGATTATAAGGCAGCAACACACTTGATTTCCACACACGCGCCTTTGGGAAGGGCATCGACACCGACTACTGCTCTGGCAGGACGATGATCTGAAAAATATTCCTTATAAATCTCATTAAACTCCGAAAATTTGCCGATGTCTGTCAGAAATACATCTACCGAAACCACACTCTGCATATCAGAGCCTCCGGCAATCACGATCTGTTTTAAATTTTCCAATGCCTGACGCGCCTGAGACGCCAAATCGGGTCCTGCCAATTCCCCTGTCTGAGGATTCATTCCCAACTGTCCGCTGACAAAAAGCCAATACCGGGCGGCTATTGCCTGCGAATAGGGTCCGATAGCCGCCGGCGCCTGACTGGTCTGAATAGCCTTGCATTTCATAATCTGTTCTCCTCTCTGAAACAGTTTATTCACCCAACAAATTCCTGATCTGATCCGAATATTCTTTGGTTTTCAGCCCTCCTTTGATCGAACGAAAGCATTCCCGGATAATCGCTGTTTTGGGCTTTGAGGAAAAAAGCTGTGCCTCGATGGTTCTGATATCTGCGATCAGATCATTTAACATATCGAAATCCGAACCCGATTTTGCAATACCGACTTTCAATGCCGCAACAAGATTTTCGACTGCCTGACGGGCAGAGTCATTCAGCACCGGTGTATTGTCCAGCCGAACTCCTGCATTCGCCCCCGTGCCGGAGGCTCCCATTTCTCCTGCTTTTTCAAGTCCCTGATCTGTCATGGCAATTCCGCCGGAAAGCGTGCGGACTTCTATCAGACCCAATGCCATCATTTCCTCAGCCATGTGTTTTGCATCGGGCTTGTCAAGACCGATAGCTGCGCCCACATCATACATCGAAACTTTTGCCGCAGTATTTCCCTTAGTCTGTTTGAATAGTTCCAGCAGAAATTTCTTTTCATTTTCTCCGATCTGATCTGTCATGTTACCTTCTTTCAGCAGTTTTTTCATACATAGTGAATGATATTCACAATATATAATCTTCTTACGGTTAAAAATCAATAGTTTTCACGAATCGGATATTTGCAGAGTTTTCATCCGCGCTCGTTGTATGTATTTTCAAAAAAACTGATTGACAAACCTCGGATTACAGGATATCTCCTGAAAGCCTGACAAGTCTCGGTTATCACTTTCTGAGCAAAAGCCCCGTGAAAAGGACACAGAAAAGGCTTCTGATGTATGACAACTTCGGAACTGGATGCCTTATTCGAATTTATACGTCAGATATATAAAAATTAATGTGGTCATCTAGTAGCAATCCCTAACAGATTTGCCTTTGACATAAGCTGTCGGATCGTGATAAAAATTTTATATCCGATCAATCGGGTTGTGATTCTCAAACCGAGTTGGCATAAATGGAATCCTGTATCAATCATCCTGACAGAGAAACTCAGTATATGTGTATGAAATATCAGGTTTATATGTGTGAAGACTGTATGCACTGCCGCGATCCCAAGCTGTATTGCAAATTCCGCCCTTCCTGTCCGATCTGGTATGTTCATAAAGAAAAATCCCGCGCTCGGAAATCCGAAGGGGATCACTCGTGAAAAACAAAGTAGCTCTGATCTTATCCGTGTTGCTGATTATCCTGATCTGCATCATCTCATTCATCAGACTCGGGCATAAAAATATATGGCAGGATTTTTACTTCAACTGCGATATAGTGTTTATCTGCGCGTATCTGCTGTGGATTATTCTCGAATCCTCGGTATCGAAAAAAGAGATGGAAAAGGTGATAAAACACATGACTTCGGAAGTTGTGAATTTTATGCGATGGGCATATTTCTTCCAGCAATTTTCTTCAGAATCCGTATTGAGGAAAAAATGCTGTTCACAATAGACGGATATTCGGAATTTGCAAAAATCCGCAGCAAAATTTTACCCTTCTTATGGTAGCGAAAGAGACAGATGATATTGACAGACCAAGCAATAATTGTTGAAGAACTTCAGCAGCATCTTTCGAAATTCGGAAATACAAGAAACAATCTGATTCCCATGCTTCAGACGATTCAGGAAATTTATAAGTATCTTCCTGAAAAAGCTGTTGAAATTATCAGTGAATATCTGAACATTCCCCAATCCGAGGTCTATGGAGTTGCCACGTTTTATAATCAGTTCCGATTCAACCCTCCGGGAAAGCATCCGATCAGGGTTTGTATGGGAACCGCCTGTCATGTCAGGGGTGCGGATATTATTTTGGAAAACTTCGAACGCAAACTGGGCATCAAAGAAGGAGAAACCACGCCGGACAGAGAATTCAGCATTGAGCGCGTGGCATGTGTCGGCTGCTGCGCGCTGGCGCCGGTGGCAGTTGTCGGAGAATCTGTCGAGGGACATGTAACTCCGAGCAAAGTCGAAGGGCTGTTTGTTCGCATTCAGGTTGAAAAAGAAATAAAAGAAAGAAATAACAGAGCCTTGTGAATTCGAATTTCAATGCCCGTCCATCTTTGTATGAATACGCTTTCAAATGTCGTTTTATATAGACCCGTCTCGGACAATTCCCCCGCGCATCCAATTTTAACATGACAAGCCCTTCTGATTCGGATACAATGCCCCCATATTGCCCTGATTTCCGTTAAGGAGGCTTTATGTCCAAATCATTTGTATTTTCAATATTTCTGATAGGTCTGCTGATGTGTTTTTCTTCGGCAGACGCGAGCAATTCGGATGATCCTGATGTGATTCCCCGCCGAGGCAAAGCCATTTCCGGGCAGGGAACCAGCAAGCCAGAGTTAAAACTGACCAAGCCCGAAAGCGGGTGGACGACCAGGATGCAGTTGGATATTGCCGGGAGTTGTTCCGACCCGACAGCGGACCCGATTATCGTGAACATCAACGGTGTACGCTATTATGTCCGAGCGCATGAAGGATCGTTTTCCAGAAAATTCCCGGCTGCCAAAGGCAAAAATACCGTGATTGCCGAATGCTCCAACAAAGCCGGTGTGTCTCAGGCAAGCGCGGTGGTCGAAGCCATGATTTCCCCGATTCCTCTCAAATTGGTGCTGACCAGCGATACGGATTCGGTCTATACCGATCTTCACGTCTATGAACCGGATACGACGCATGTATTCTGGGCGCGCACCGATTCGCCTTCCGGCGGCATTTTCTTCCTCAATGAACAGGACGGCAATTTCGACAAAGCCGGATATGGTCCGTATCTCTATGTGCATCCCGCGC